>CANILH010000001.1 GCA_947468665.1 Oligoflexales bacterium
ACAGTCAAAAATCCTCTCGCTTATGGACGACCTGGCGCTGTCTCTTAAGGTAGACAGCATTTTTATTTTACCCGTCCCTGGGAAAAGAGCCCTGGGCATTCAAGTCCCCAATCAACGCCGGGAGATTGTTTACCTTGGAGACATTATCGCGAGTGAGCAGTTTCAAAAAAGCCCGTCTCCCTTGACGTTCGCCATGGGACGGACCATCAATGGCCTGCCCTTTACAGCTGACCTCACGTCTATGCCCCATTTACTTGCCGCCGGAGCAACGGGAACCGGAAAGTCTGTGGGCATCAATAGCCTTCTTTGCAGCGTCATCATGAAGTCTTCTCCAGAAGATGTGCGTATGATTCTGGTGGACCCGAAGATGCTTGAGCTGAGTGTCTATGACGGCATTCCACATCTCCTTATGCCGGTAATAACAGAGCCTGACCGCGCGTCGTCTGCTCTTAAGTGGGCCGCAAATGAGATGGAGCGTCGTTACAAGATCATGCAGCACGCTCAGGTGAGAAATATCAGCGGATTTAACGCCTTCTGGGAGACCACCACTGATGCCAAAAAAGAACAAATAAGAGGACTCATGAATGATCCTCATATTACGCGCCTGCCCTATATTCTTCTCGTCATCGACGAATTAGCTGACCTGATGATGACTGCCCCCAAAGATGTGGAGCAAAGCATTCAAAGGCTCGCTCAAAAGGCCAGGGCTTCAGGTATTCACATGGTGCTGGCGACTCAAAGACCCTCTGTAGACGTTATTACTGGCGTCATTAAAGCGAACCTTCCCTGCCGCCTATCATTTCAAGTTGTGAGTAAGCACGACAGCCGGACTATTCTTGATGTCATTGGCGCCGAGAAGCTGCTCGGCAGAGGAGATTTGCTGCTTCAAAGGCCCGGAGTAGGGCGCCTTGAGAGGCTTCAAGGGGCTCTTGTCAGTGACGAGGAGGTTCTCGCCCTGGTGGCTGAGACAAAAAGAAACTATGACGTCGTCTATGACGAGCGGGCCATGGGCTGGATTGATGAGGAAGTGACAAAAGGTGTCGGCATTGATGACTCAGACGATTTACCGGGTGCCGGCGCGGCGAGCGACCCAAAGTGGGAAGACGCGCAAAATATCGCGAGAACTCACGGCGTGGTAAGCGCTAGCTTTCTGCAGCGGCATCTTCAAATCGGCTATAACCGGGCGGCGAGAATCGTTGAGGGAATGGAGGCCAGAGGACTCGTGGCGAAGGCCGATGGCTCCAAACCAAGAAAGTGGCTTGGCGTCTAAAACTTTAAAATTAATTCCAAAGACTTTGCCATCGCGTCTATTGAGAAATATGTTTTAGCGGCAGCGGCCCTAATCTGGCGTGATGAGTTGTCTTCTGCGAACGAAGTCATCAGGATCTTATAAATAATCCCGGCCGAATGGTCTTCATCCTCACCGCCATAACAGGCTCCAAAAGACCCTTCAAAAAACACCTCCGGCAGTGATCCCACATTAGTCGTTACAACCGGAGTGCCGCAAAGTAAAAACTCTTCCGCAACCCGGCAAATCACTTCACTGCCAAGGCTGGCGACAACCCCCAGTGAGACCTTTGACATGAGTTCAGCGACATTTGAGACTTTTTGACAGTGAATTTCCATATCTTGTGACTCAACGCCCGCCTTCTGCGCCTCGGCTGATATGTGTAGTGGCGACAAATTCGCGGCCAGACCAACCACGCGAAGTTTTGGTCTTGGTGCCGCGTTTTTTTCGGCGAGCAGCAGGATTTTTTTAAACACAGATAAAAACTCTCTATGCCCCTTGACAGGATCAAGGCGCCCAAAAATTAAAAGCTCCGGCCGTACGTCCCGCTTTATGTCTTTAAATTGGTAGACATCCTTGTCACAGCCAAGAGTTAATACCTCCACTGGCGGGGCGAATGCTCCTCTGAGACCTGACGCCACAAATTCTGACGGCGTAATTACTTTGTCCACATGAAAATGCCCGAGAGCTCTCGCTATGGCTGCCACAGGATGACTTAGTTCGCTCTTATAGCCATGAAACCGAATTAGTCTCGCTCGGCCCTTTAATAAAAGTGCGGCCGTTGTCTCAGGGCCGCCATAAGTGATGATCACATCCGGCTCAAATTTTCTTGCTATCTGGGCCATATGCGGATATTTGCCCGGCCCAAAATGCTCGACACTCGCCGGCTCAAAACCGGCCGCCTGAAGCCTTGCCTCAAGAGGGCTGCCGGTAAGTGGCGTCACCAAAACGTCCGCGCCGATATTTTTAGTAGCTCTGGCGCAACTCAATGCATACTCGGCAATAGCGCTATTCCACCGATTTGACACGATGTGCCAGATTTTCATTGGTCTCTACTCTGACTTGAGAGCTCTTTAAGCTTCGCGTATTTCACAAACCCATAAAAGCTTCCGAGAGCGGCCCACAAAAAACCATGCCAGCCATCTAAAAACCCAAGACGGACCACATAGCGGCCAAAAAAGTCTAACGGAATTCTAAGGGCTAAAATTACCGCGGGTGGGGCTGTCACTCCTTTTCCCAGGCGAGCCTCTGCCATGAGGCTCGTATAGCGATTAAACCGCGCGAAATAATCTGTCAGGTCCCGGTAACTGTGATGCCACAAGACGCCAGTTACCCCCTCTGAGCGGGAGCTCTGGGCAAGAGAAAGGCTCTCGTGGATGTCCTTGGAGTATGTGGCATTGCCTGTTTTAAATAGTCTTAGGAGATGATCTGTCGTGCGCCCAAAACCCATAGGCTTGCCAAGAAACACCAGACGCCTTGTCACCTCATATGCGTCTGAAGAGCCGGACGCTATGGCCTCAAGAATGCTTTGCCAAAGGAGATCATCGGGCCTTTCGTCGGCATCCAGACAAAGGGTCCAGGATCTTGTCGCGAGAGTCATCGCGTGATTTTTTTGGGTACTGTAGTTATCAAAAGCCCGGATGCTAAATTTAGCTCCCACGGCTTCCGCCACAGCCTTGGTAGCGTCAGTGCTGCCGCTATCGACAATAATAACTTCGGCCCCCTTCGGAATGTCCGGGAGGAGGCCTTTTAAATTACGCTCCTCATTGAGCGTGATAATTACAACAGATAGGTTTTTAGCCCCGTCCGGTGTCGTTAGTTTTGATTGGAGAACGATGCCGCCCATTGCAAACTACTTGAGCGGCTGTCGATGTTAACAATTACGGGATAACCTTTGCGAACCGTCTGGCTCGCGTTGTTTACGGAGATAACCGCGAAAGTGCCTCGGCGTTTCAGGATGCGTCCAGCCGCGATCGGGCGGGCCTTCTCATCAAGAATACGAACCTGGTCACCAACCATCCCGTCCTCAAGTCGGACAACACAGCGCTCACCGTTGCCCGAACAGCTATAAACAGTAGCCGCTTCGCTGTAGCCTGCCAACATTAATCCGGCTAATGCCGCTAGTGTGAGCACGTCATTTCGAAAAAAGCGTCTAATCAACTCTTGAAGTTTATTTCCCATGTCCAAGTTCCTCATTCCACAGTCAGCTTATTAAAGTCCCGCAACAACATCAGTTTCATCTGGCGACCAAGAGGTAAAAACCTGTTGGCAGAAATCTCAATGCAACCTCCGTACCAGCAGGTTATTCCTTTATAAACAGACGCTTATGAGGTTATGCGCTGTCGCCTCCCTGGTCAAACTGTCAGCTTCGTTGACACCTCCGTTAGACTCCCCTAAAGTCTCGTATTACCTTATTTTTATCACTCCATGGAGGAACTCCCCCTTGAGCATAAGTCCCGAAAAAACCTTTAAAACTCCCCTTTATTCGGCCCATGTCGCCCGCAAAGCTAAAATGGTCCCGTTTGGCGGCTGGCTTATGCCAGTAAGTTACGAAGGCGTCTTGGCCGAACACAAAACCGTGCGCGAGGCTTGTGGGATTTTTGATGTTAGCCATATGGGAGAAGTTCGGGTGAAAGGCCCGGAGGCTGAAAAGTATCTTCAGTGGCTTACCATTAACGACATAACGAGACTTAAAATCGGCGGCGGACAGTACAGCGCTATATTGAATGAAAACGGCGGAATGATTGATGACCTGATTATTTATAAGCTGGCAAATGACGAGTTTTTTATATGTGTCAACGCCTCCAACCGGGAAAAAGACGTCTCCTGGATCAAAAAAAATAGCACGAAATTTCAGGTCTCCGTCACTGACGAATCAGATAAATGGGCACAGATCGCTATCCAAGGCCCAAACGCAGCTCCAGTTACCGCATCTCTTCTTTCTGCCGCCGAAGGGGAGACTCTCAAAAATCTGCCCTACACAAACATCATGAATGTAACGTTATTTTCGCGGCCCGCCCTCCTGGCGAGAACAGGCTACACAGGAGAATTCGGTTATGAATTATATCTCCCCGCTGAAATTGCCGAGAAGGCCTGGATGGCATTACTTGAGCATGGTCCAAAATACGGCGTGAAACCCGTTGGGCTGGGAGCCCGAGACACACTGCGGCTTGAGGCCTGTTACCTGCTATACGGTAACGACATGAATGATTCTGTCTCTCCTCTTGAGGCGGGTATCGGCTGGGCCACAAAACTTGATAAAGGTGACTTCTTTGCCCGGGATATTCTGCTTGCTCAAAAAACCAAGGGACTTACCAGGCATATGGTGGCTTTTAAAATGCTGGCGGATGGGATCCCCAGACACGGCATGAGAGTATTGAGCGGAACGGAAGATGCCGGCGAAGTAACTAGCGGATCAGTTCTCCCCACACTCGGAGGCGCCGGAGGGATGGCACTTGTGTCCTCTTCGCTGAAAGAAGGAGACGAGTTTTTTGTGGATGTCCGCGGGAACAAAAAGCGGGCAAAAGTTTTTAAAAGGCCGCTTTACGCGGCAAGGACCAAGTAGTTTTAATCTTGAGGGATCTAAATGTCCCTCGTCACTTTAACCAAGGAGAAAAAGAACATGGAATTCCCGCAAAACCTAAAATACACCAAAGACCACGAGTGGATCGATGCCCATGGCAATATCGGCACGGTTGGGGTTACTGCCTACGCGGTGGAGCAGCTTGGAGATATTGTCCACATTGATCTGCCGGACGCCGGTAAGTCATACAAGGCAGGTGATTCCTTTGGGACAATTGAGTCCACAAAAACTGTCAGTGATCTTTATATGCCAGTAGCCGGCAAAATCACCGCGGTAAACCAGGCGTTAAAATCCGCTCCGGAAAGCCTGCAAAGTGACTCCTATAAAAATGGCTGGCTTGTCAAAATTGAGATGACAAACCCCTCTGACGCGGCCTCGCTCCTTGACGCCAAGGGCTACGACACGTTTGTCAAAGAATAAACTTTTAGGCTCTAAACCTGAAACCTCCCGGCCTCAGCTCTGGCTATAACTTAAGATGTCAGGGCATGTGCAGACGAGGTTTCTGTCGCCATACGCGTTATCAATACGGGCAACAGGGGGCCAGAACTTCCGCTCTTTTGTCCAGGGCGCCGGAAACGCGGCCTCTTCCCTCGAGTACGGACGGTCCCATGAAGAGGCTGTAACCAGACTTGCTGTATGGGGCGCTTGTTTTAGCGGGTTATTCACCTTATCCCATGTCCCTGAGCTTATTTTATCTATTTCTTTTTTGATTGCGATCATCGCATCACAAAACCGGTCCATCTCTGCTTTGTTCTCGCTTTCCGTTGGCTCGATCATAAGAGTTCCAGGGACAGGAAAAGACACCGTTGGGGCATGAAAGCCGTAATCCATAAGACGCTTGGCCACGTCCTCAACCTCGACACCAGTCGATGCCTTAAAATCACGAACATCCACAATGCACTCGTGAGCCACGAGCCCTCCCTGGCCCTTATAAAGAACCGGAAAATGAGGGTCCAGGCGCTTCGCGATATAGTTAGCATTCATTATCGCGGTTTCTGTCGCCTGTTTTAAACCATCAGCGCCCATCATCCGAATATACATCCAGGAGATCGGTAAAATGCTGGCACTTCCCCAAGGCGCGGCCGAAACGGCCGTCGTCGCCTGAGTACTCCCTATTTTTACAACGGAGTGTCCGGGCAAAAAGGGCGCCAGATGTTTCGCGACTCCGATTGGTCCCATGCCGGGGCCTCCGCCGCCGTGAGGAATACAGAAGGTCTTGTGGAGATTTAAATGACAGACATCCCCTCCAAAATCCCCTGGCCTGCAAAGGCCCACTTGGGCGTTCATATTGGCGCCGTCCACATAAACCTGCCCGCCGTTTTTGTGGATAATGTCACAGACCTCGCGAATCCCCTCCTCATATACTCCGTGAGTCGAGGGGTAGGTGACCATAAGGCAGGCCAGGTCTTTGGAGTTTTCCATGGCCTTTTTCTGAAGATCGGCCACGTCAATATTGCCGTCACTGTCACAGCCGACAATAATAATCTTCATACCGGTAAGGGCGGCACTCGCGGGATTAGTTCCGTGGGCAGACTGCGGAATGAGGCATGTGTTGCGGTAGGCTTCGCCCTTTGATTTCAAATAAGCTCTGATAGTTAAAAGCCCGGCGTACTCTCCCTGGCTTCCGCTATTAGGCTGAAGGCTTACAGCATTAAATCCTGTGATCTCACAAAGCCAACGTTCTAAAAGCCCGAACATCTCGAGGTAACCCTCGGCCTGATTGGCGGGAACAAACGGGTGAAGGGCGCCGAATTCAGGCCAGGTGAGCGGAAACAGCTCGGCTGCGGCGTTAAGCTTCATGGTGCATGAGCCCAGGGGAATCATGCTTGTTGTTAAAGACAGATCTTTTGACTCAAGGCCTTTGATGTAACGCATCAAATCCGTCTCACTTTTGTGACGGCTAAACACCGGGTGAGCCAGAGGTTTTGACCCTCGGCTAAGGGCTTGGGGAATGGCTCTTTTCGCGCTCCCTGCCAACACCTCAGTGCTGTCTTTAACACCAAAGACCGCAAGGAGGTCGGAAAGATCTTTTTCTGTAACCGTCTCGTCAAAAGAAATTCCCAGACCTTCGGGAAGATCCAGACGAAGATTTATTTCTTTTGATTCTGCAGCTTTTATAAAAAGATCTTTTTGAGTTCTGTCACAGAGAACAGTAACCGTGTCAAAAAAGCTCTCATTTGCGATTTTTAAGCCGGCTTTTTTGATGCCTGCCGCGAAGATCGCGGCGCCCGCATGCACTCTCTCCGCGATTTCAATCAGTCCATCCGGACCGTGATAGCAGGCATACATGCTGGCCATGATGGCAAGTAGTGCCTGCGCAGTACAGATATTACTAGTCGCCTTCTCGCGGCGAATGTGCTGCTCACGAGTTTGCAGGGCCAAACGAATGGCGCTACGGCCTTCTTTATCTTTAGAGACGCCCACGAGCCGCCCTGGCAGGCGTCTTTTCTGCTCGTCAGTTGTAGACATGAAGCCCGCGTGCGGGCCGCCATAACCCATCGGGACACCAAAGCGCTGGGTATTGCCGACCGCGATATCAGCGCCGATTTTTCCGGGTGCCTCCAAAAGAACAAGGCTTAAGATGTCACAGGCCATCGTCACAAGCAGTGCTTTTTCCTTACACCTGGAGACCACACTCTTATAATCAATGATCTCGCCGTTGGTGCATGGATACTGAAATAAGGCCCCAAAAAACTCGTCGGACGGCTCAAATATGGCGGCGTCCGCCACCACCACCGTCACCCCGACAGGCTCTGCTCTTGTATGAACCAACTCAATGACCTGCGGATGACAGGATTTAGCGACGAAGTATTTCACCGCGTCCTGGTTCTTGCGGCCGGAAAAACTCATCATCATGGCCTCTGCAGCCGCCGTTGCCTCGTCCAACAGGCTGGCGTTGGCCACGGGAAGTGCTGTGAGATCTGAAATCATCGTCTGGAAGTTTAACAGTGCCTCAAGCCGACCCTGACTGATCTCGGCCTGATAAGGAGTGTACTGAGTGTACCACCCTGGGTTCTCCAGAATATTTCTCTGGATTACGGGCGGAACAACCGTACCGCAGTAGCCGGCGCCAATGTATGTTCTCCAGATTTTGTTTTTTTTCGCGATAGATTTAAGGTGCGCAAGAGCTTCCACTTCGGTCGCCGCCTTTGGGAGATTAAGCGGCCTATTTAGCCTGATGCCTTTCGGCACGGCACTATTGGCCAGATCTTCCGCCGATAGCGCGTTAAGATATTTTAAAAGCTCGGCGGTTTCTGATTTAGTTGGGCCAAGATGGCGATCTGAGAATTTTCTCTGGCTCTGAAATTTTAACAAAAGCTCGCTCATGTCCATCTTCCCCCGGTTGAAGTGACTTTGAACTCAAATACTAACGTTTTTTTATGGGTTTTACAGGCTAAAAATCAACGCTCGACATCGCGGTGAACCACTGAGATCGCCACGCCGGCAATCGGGGCCTCCGACAGTTCTCTGGCAAGCCGCTCGACAAATGTGACGCTTCGATGGCGCCCACCGGTACAGCCGATACCAACTCTTAAAAAGTGTCGCCCTTCGGCCAAATATTTGGGCAAAGAAAATCGATATAAGTCCAGTATCTTCTTAAAGAGGTCTTTGGCCTCCTCAGACTTCAAAACATAATCTTGAACGTCTTTATCAAGGCCGGTCTTCATCTTTAAAGCCGGCTCAAAATACGGGTTTGGAAGAAACCTAACATCATGAAGCCCCTCAAGCGGCCACATCGGAGCATATTTATATCCAAAACTGATCAAAACAAGCTGCAGTGTCCTTAGCGGGGGGCCCTCACGGTTAAAGCGGCGCTCAATCGCAAGCCGAAGCTGGGGGGGCTGGATATGGGTTGTGTCAATAACCGCGTCAGCTGCTTTTTCCACCGGTTTTAAAAGGATATCCTCCTGGACAATCTGGTCTGCCAGAGTCGCTGCCTTCAAAGATAGCGGATGCCGCCTGCGGGCAGTGCCAAAACGTTCCTCCAAAACCTGATGCTCGGCTCTGATGAAAATTACATCCAGGGACACTCTGTTTGAAAGTTCTTCTTTGATTTTGGGAAACTTGACCGCGAACTGGGTGTTGCGAATGTCCATGCCAAAGGCATAGCCGGCCGCCGCTGAAATTTCTCCGGATTCAATCAGCCCCAGGGTGTCCCAAAGAAGCTCAATGGGAAGATTGTCTATACAGTAAAAGCCGTTATCCTGGAGCGTATGAATGGCCGTTGTGAGGCCCGCGCCTGATAAGCCTGTTACGATGACAACCCTTGGTCTAGACATTTAAAATGGTTTTCGCCGTTTGCTGCTTGGAAGCACTCCGAGCTGTTCACGATACTTCGCCACAGTTCGGCGGCTGATGTCGATGTTTTCTTTAGTCAACATATTCATAATATCCTGATCTGACAGCGGCTTCACATGATCTTCTGCCTTAACGATCTCCGCTATCCGACTCTTAACAGCCTCATTGGCCACACTTTCGCCATTAGTTTTGCCTATCGCGCTATTAAAGAAAAACTTCAGTTCGTAGATGCCGCGGGGCGTATGTATGTATTTATTTGTCGTCACCCGGCTGATGGTTGACTCATGTAGCTCCAGCGCGTCGGCGATATCCCGCAAAACCATGGGCTTTAAGTACTGAATGCCGTACTCAAAAAAATCTTTTTGTCTCTCAAGGATTTTTTCGGTCACGCGTTGAATTGTGCGCTGCCGCTGCTCCATGCTTTTGATGATCCATTTTGCGCTCTTGATCTTATCGTCAAGATATTCTTTGCCTTCACTTTTTTTGGTGGCAAGTGCTTTTTGCTCTTTAAGCATGTCCTTATAAAAAGGACTCACCTTTAAACGAGGAAGCCCGTCCTCATTCATGCTGACAACCCAGTCGGTGCCAACCTTGAAGACATAAACATCGGGAATCACATATTGCGTGGCCTCTGGCCCAAACTGCCGGCCGGGAATTGGCTCAAGGCCCGCAATAATCCCCACATTGGTATAAATAACCTCAAGGGCCACCCCGAGTGCCTTGGCGACGGCCGAGTAATTTCTGTTCTCCAGGTCGTGAAGATGATCCCCGACAATTCTCTCGACAAGGCCATTACGAAGTTGGAAGTGTTTTATCTGAATTAAAAGGCATTCTTTAATATCGCGGGCTGCAACGCCCGGGGGATCAAAGTGCTGAATGGTGTCCAGCACACCCTCGGCGACCTCCAGGTCAAAGCCCTCTTTCTCGCACAACTCCTCAATTGAGCCCACCAGATATCCGCGGTCATCGATATTTCCGGCGATTTGCTCGGCAATCTTCAACTCCTCGTCTGAGAAGTCCACCTCACGGGATTGATCTAAGATGTACTCCTGGAGCGTTCCTGCCTTCGTAACGATGTTCTCGTAGTTGGGGGCCTCGTCATCAAGACCGCCTTTAGAGCCGGAATTCGATGCTTGGTGTCTTGACTCCTCGTAGTTGGACAGCCTCTCCCAATCTACCTCTGTTTCTTTAGTTTTGCCGACCTGATCAACGATGGAGGACGCTTCCTCCAGACGACCGCTAACGGCCTCTGCCTCAGTAAACTCGCGCTCTATGGGCGAAAAGTCGTCACTAGCCTCTGACGCCACTTCTTCCAGTACTGGATTTTCCGCCATCTGAGTCTCTACAAACTGCTCTAGCTCAAGGCGGGATAACTGCAACAGCTTAATCGCCTGCTGAAGCTGGGGCGTCATGGTCAACGATTGACCTAAGCCTAATGTCTGGCCGAGCTTAATTGCCATAAAAGTTCCCTAATTTACCCGAAGCGGGCAAGGATTAAGTATACCACCACTTAGGCCTAACCCTAGATGATTATACTTGAAGTCTAAAACTTAAAATTCTCTCCCAGGTAACTTTCCCTGACAGCCTTATTATTGGCGACCTCATCTGGCAGGCCATGGGCGATAATTTGCCCGCTTGCGAGAATATACGCCCGGTCACAACTTCCAAGGGTTTCCCGCACATTGTGATCTGTGATCAAAACCCCCAAGCCGTCATTTTTGAGAGATAAGATTATCTGTTGAATCTCATGGACCGTAACCGGATCAATTCCGGCAAATGGCTCGTCGAGAAGTAAAAACCGCGGCTTAATGATCAGCGCTCTGGCGATTTCTACTCGGCGCCGCTCACCGCCTGACAGTGCTGCCCCCATCAAATGGGCGAGATGTCCCACTTGAAACTTTGTCAGGAGCTCGTCAAGTCTCGCGGCCCTTTTGCTTCGTTCAATTCCGCAGACCTCCATAACCGCAAGAAGATTATCTGCGACGGTCATTCTGCGAAAAATGCTCATGTTTTGCGGAAGATAGCTGATGCCCTTTTTGGCCCGAATGTGCATGGGAAGATCTGTAATATCCAGATCGTTCATCATAATTCTACCTGCTTGTGGCTGAAGAAGCCCGACGACCATATAAAAACTCGTGGTCTTCCCGGCGCCGTTTGGGCCTAGCAGGCCTACGACCTCGCCCGTGCGAACCCTGAAGCTTACGGATTTTACCACTTGCCTCGTCTTAAAAGACTTACACAGCTGATCTGCCACAAGCTCGGCCCTGTCCATTGCCGGAAGTACCTCTGTCATTTGGGGCCCGCCTTTTTGACGGCTGGTTGTACGACTCCCTCAACCCTGTCTGCTTTTACCCAGCCATTTGTGAGGTCGTAATAAATAACCTTTCCCCGGACAACATCCTCACCGCGGTATAAAACCGGCTGTCCTTTCATAACAACGTTGCGCTTTGCGTTGTTAAAAACGGCCTCTTTCCCCTCGGCGCGGATTGGTTGGCCTGTCTCTGGATCAATTCTTGAGAACCTTACCGCGCCCACCGCATGAACCTCGGCGACATCATTGGTGCCTTTATCGAAAAAAATCGTCGCCTTGTCTGCCTCAAGCCGGATATCGTCTTGAGTCACCACGACGTCTTCCTCCAGCATCAAGGATCCTTGATCCCGAAAACCAGACAAGCTTTTACTCCAAAACTTCACCACGCCAGCTTTAGTTGGTTTTGCCTTGCTCTTCCCGACTGACTTCTGAGGGCGTTGCGCCGCCTGGGGGGTTTGCGGCGAAGGCCTTGGTTTGCCGTCATCTGTCTGCTGAAGACCTGTTGCCGGAATTTTTGTGACCGGTTCTTTAAGCTCGTCGGCGTCTTCGGCTAGCTCCGCGAAAACCGGTCCTGACATCAAGACTAGGATAAGCGCCATGAGGCGGCCGCTGCGCCAATGTGGGTGCTTCGATTTAATCATGCTTTTTTTTCTGCCCCCCAAGCCCCGTCTCAACCGCGTCCGTCCTGACGGAACCAAAAACACCGCCTCGCATCCGAATGGACTCTGAGCGAACATTGTATGTCATACCGCCCTCAGCGGCAACGAACTGTCCTTCTGAATCCGCGCGAACGGGCTTATCTGTAAAGGCGTCACCCGTCTTTTCTGTGTAGAGAATCCATTCGGTTTGAAATTTGCTTGGGCCCTTTGAAAACTCGACATTGCCTGAGAGCTCAATGGTGTCCACAGTGTTGTTTTTTTGAGTCAAGACCGCGTCATTCACAAACTGAATGTTAGCCGTGTTCGCCTCAAGTTCTTCCCTGACGCCGTTCCTGATACGAACCGAACGGATTTTATCCTCACACACAAGCTTCCCGTGGTCTTTGAGCGTAGCGCTTTTCCCGGACGTGCGGGCTTTCAGTTCGTCATTTTGATAACGGTACAACTCAAAACCAATAAGTCGCGCCTTGATTAAAGAATCTGGGCCTTTATTGGCACCCCGATTATTTTTTTGATGAGCATACGTCCAAATTGAGGCGCCAATGATCAGCAACGATGCCGCGATAAATAACGCCCGACTTTTTCCCATGACGTCCCCAGGGGTGGAAATATCCCGAGTTTATTATACGATCTTTGCGGCCAAAAGGTCATGCATGCGCACAATCCCGATTAGTTCCGGGGGGGTACTATCGCTGGCGACAAATAACGACGTTATCTGCGCGTCCTCCATTCTTTTAAAGGCTTCAACAGCAAGGGCTTTGCTTGATATTGCCCGTGGAGACTTTGTCATGAAAGCTTCTGCGGCAAGCGAGAGCGCAGACGCCCCTTTAGACAAGAGCGCCCGACGAATATCGCCATCGGAAATGGCGCCCACAAGGCGCCCCGAGTCGTCCAGGACCGGTACAATTCCGTAGTTTTTTCGCGTAACGGCCTCCAGCACCTCATGAAAAGACGCTGAAAGCCTTGTGCTCGGTAAGTCGTCGCCAGATTTCATTAATTCTTCTACCGTCGCGAGTCTCCGCCCGAGTGCTCCAGATGGGTGAAGCCTGGCAAAGTCGGTCTGACTAAAACCGCGGGCCGTCATAAGAGCCATAGCCAAAGCATCTCCAAGACCAATGGCGACCGTGGTAGATGTGGTGGGAGCCAGGTTATGCGGGCAAACCTCCCTCTCCACGGACCCATCCAAAACAAAATCCGATATTTTCCCAAGAGATGACTCCGGGCGCCCCGTTATGGAGACCACCGGCACGCCAAGCCTCTTGGAATGTTTTGCCACGGAAATAACCTCTTCCGTCTCGCCGCCAAACGCGATAGCCAAAAGGACGTCACTTTGCTGAATCATTCCAAGATCGCCATGCAGAGCCTCTGCCGGGTGAAGAAAAAACGACGGCGTTCCCGTACTAGCAAATGTCGCCGACACTTTACGGGCGACATGGCCAGACTTTCCAAGTCCGGTAACGACAACCTTCCCTGTCGCCTGTAATATCGCCGCCGCGGCCTGTGAGAAGCTGTCTCCGAGGCGCGAACTGGCGTGAAGCAGCGCGCTTGCCTCCATCTCCAAAGTTCTTTGTCCCTCTGAAACGAATTCTGATATCAGTCTCGTCATGTTTACTTCGCCCTCTTTGCTGAAATCGCGGCCGAAACAAACTCCGTGAATAGCGGGTGTGCGTTCATAGGACGGCTTTTTAACTCCGGATGAAACTGGCAGGCGACAAACCACGGATGATTTTTCAACTCCATTATCTCAACCAATTCGCCGTCCGGGGACAGGCCCGAGAAAACAACACCCTCGGATTCAAATTTTAGCCTGTAAGTATTGTTAAACTCAAACCGGTGGCGGTGCCTTTCGCTGATCTCACTACAAGCGTATGCTGTGTGCGCTTTTGTTCCTTGCGTGATCCGGCAAGGATACGCGCCAAGTCTCATGGTGCCGCCTTTTGCGGTAACACTCTTTTGACTTTCCATCAGATGAATTATTTGATCAGGAGACTGAGCGTCAAACTCTTGGCTGTGAGCTCTGGAAAGTTTCAGCACGTTTCTCGCGTATTCTATCGCCGCGACCTGCATGCCCAGGCAAATACCGAAAAATGGCTTCCCGGTTTCCCTGGCATATTTGATTGCCGTGATTTTTCCCTCAACGCCCCTTGTCCCGAAACCACCAGGAACCAGTATTCCGTCAAACCGAGCCAAAAGAGCTTCGAAGGTCGCCGGATTAATCTCGTCGGCATCGATATATTCGACCGTAAGCTTACAGCTGTTGGCTATGCCTGCGTGAATGAGGCTTTCATCAATAGACTTGTAACTGTCAAAAACTCCAACATATTTACCCACTACGGCGATCTTCGCCTCTGTGGTTGGGTGATCCAGGTTATGAACAATCCGGCGCCACGCCGCAAGATCCGGCGCGCCGGTCCAAATATTAAGTTCCTCGACAAGTGCTTGATCAAAGCCCTGGGCATTCATTAAAAGTGGCAGTCGGTAAATATTGTCCGCGTCGAGCGCCTCAAAAACACGGTCCCGCTTAACATTGCAGAACTGTGCTATTTTTTTCAGCTGGTCCGCGGGAATTTTGCGGTCACTTCGACAAACAAGCATGTCCGGCTGAATACCAATTTGGCGCAGGTCTCTCACAGAATGCTGTGTTGGTTTTGTCTTAAGCTCTTTAGCCGCGCCAATGTAGGGAACTAGCGTTAAGTGAACAAGAAGGCAGTTTTTGTCCCCGAGGTCATAACGGATCTGCCTGATCGCCTCCAAAAATGGCAAACTCTCAATGTCTCCAACGGTTCCGCCAACCTCCACAATGGATATATCTGAGCCCTCACTGGCTTTGAAAATAAATTCCTTTATTTGATCCGTGATATGAGGGATTACCTGAACCGTGCCCCCTAAATAATCTCCGCGGCGCTCTTTCCCCAATACCGTGTCATACACCTTGCCGGCGGAAAAGCTATTGGCCCGGGTAAGGGTTGAGTGGGTAAAACGCTCATAGTGTCCAATATCAAGATCTGTCTCAGCACCGTCATCAGTAACAAACACCTCTCCATGCTGATGGGGACTCATCGTACCAGGGTCAATGTTGATGTAGGGGTCGGCCTTCGTTAAAACAACCTTCAGCCCACGAGTTTCGAGCAGTGCGCCCGCTGTCGCTGCGACAATGCCCTTACCGAGCGACGAAACTACGCCGCCAGTCACAAAAATGTACTTAGTACGCTGCTTAGTACGCATAGGACATCCGATAAGAAATGAAAGCGGTTTGAGGCGGGACCCTGATGACCCGAACGACCAAAAACAATTGCTCGTTGGAACTACAGTCTATAGAGGTTGGGCTTTATCGGTCAAGAGGAAGCCGCCGGCATTGGTCCTCAATCAATTAAAAACTATGAAGAAGAAAGCCCGTAAAAACCTCCAACACCCGAATATAGTACATCGTCAGTGGACTGATCCAGGCAAGCCCTCCCGAAAACGCAAGAAACATAAAAATAAAGAACCCATAGGGGCCAATAACAGACTCATAGCGCTCCCAGAAACCCCGGCTTACAAATGCCCTGAGAATTGTAGCCCCATCCAACGGGGGAAGTGGAATCAAATTAAGAAAGGCCAGCACACCGTTCATATAAACTAACGCTGCCGCGAGTTTTGTGACCGGCGCCAAAAAGCTTCCTTCATTAAAAATACCCCAATGATATCTTGCGTTAAGACCAATAAATAACATACTGACAAACCCCAGGAGAAGGTTGGCCGCCGGCCCTGCGGCCGCTGTAAGCATAGCCCCCCTGACTGGGTGTTTAAAATTTCTTTCGTCGTAAGGCACTGGTTTTGCCCATCCAATGAATGGGGCGCCAAAAATCGAGCAAACCAGCGGCAACACAATTGTGCCGACAAGGTCAATGTGCACCGCCGGATTAAGACTTAAACGACCCATTGACTTGGCGGAGTCATCCCCAAGCAAATGAGATGTATAGGCATGCGCTGACTCATGAAACGTTAGCGCGAATAGCATCGCCAAAAAATAGGTAAACCCCTGAACAACGTCATTTATAGACAATGGAGCAGCCCCTCCCCGTAATAATAACTTATGTAAAGATTATAGATCCAAGGAAAGATTTGATAGAATATTCCGATCGAAACTTCATTAATTTGATTGGGCTTTGCTGACTACCTGTAGACAATAGCATTTGAGGACAACTCCTTGATAAGAGCTTTCGTTCCATTTTTAACCCTGCTGGGCCCGGCAGTTTTTATGCTGAGTCTCGATAGCTGTAAATTAATGGCGCCACCTAAGGCTAGCAAACGAATCCTTACTAATGGTCACAAATCCCTCGTAGATCCCGACTCGGTTCAAATTGAGAGGTCTGGTGATGGCTCATTAATTTCATTGTCCTTTGAGGCCAGTAAAGCCGTTGATTGCGAACTTTCTTTTTTTCCACTTAGTAGCATCAGCAAAATCCCCGGACCTGGCGTTGCCTGCAAGAGTAAATCGGCAACAACGTTTTCGGAGGTTTTGACTGGCGCGCCCAAAGACCAGCTGGTCGCGATAATAATAAAATCCTGGGACACGGCGGCAAGCCCCGCCACCGCCGCGTCTGTTACCGTCAATGAAACATCGCCTAAAGCCGACGAAAACACCTTAAACCTGCTCCTCGTGGATATTGGCGCCCGGCGACTTGAGCTCACCGCGATTGGCACGTCGTCGGCACCTTCGGCCGTGATGTCAGGAGCGCTCAGTGGCGACAGCAGCTGTTGGTTATCTACGGCCAAGCCTTTTGGCATAAACACCCCAAGAAAAGCGCTGCTCATTCTGGGGGCTACAAGTAAGGGGTTTATAAATAGCGCCGCCTCAAGAACCTCACCCTATGTTTTCACTGGAATTTTCTCTGCCGCTCAGCGTCAAAGTACAGAATGGAGTGTCTCGGCGAAAACCACTGGTGGCTCCGGGCAGCTTCGCATCGCGACGCCTACATTACTAAACAACGTAACATTCGCCGGTCGTAATCAAAGCCAGGGAATCTCAGACTCTCTTGACGATGTTGATCCCCCGGCTCTGGGTCTTGACGCGAACACGACGCTTGTCACCACTTGGAGTCTTGTTGGTGACGGAAAAAGCGCGGTGGCTATTCTAACGATACCGCCCTATGGGGCATTCCCAGGGATAACTTGTCAGAGTCCGGCTATCGCCGGCAAAATAACAGTGCCTACTGTCCTGGTAGCAAAAATTCCTACTGGCTCCAGACTTTGGGCCTCGCTCAGGCTTGATTCCTGGCAAGCCCTTGACGCAGACCGCTGGGCAATTCGAGTAAGCGACTGGAAGAGCATGGGCATCACGCGCCAGTAACCACCGCAGCGATTTTTGCCGCGAGATCCTCCGCTATAAGCCAGGACAAAATCGTCCCACTTTTGTAATAGCCTGTATTGATCCAGATGCCGCCATTGCGAGTCTCTTGAATTTGTTTGACGAGCGGCATTCGTTCCCGGGTCCGCACCCTCACACCCCATCGAACCTCGAGGGTTGATAGCTCCGAGGCGATGAGCCCTTTGGAAATATCGCGAGCCGTCTCAAGAAAAGTCGTCTTGCCTAGCGCCTCTTCCTCGTCCGTTGAGCGCCACCTTAGGCTAGAGGAGTCACCGCCAATCTTTGTCGACTTGTCGCTGGTAGAGCCAAAGTGAACGACCCCATTCTTAAATGCGATGCCGGTTTTTTTCTTAACAAAACAGCTGTCAGGGTGCTCTACCCGCGACTTGAAGGTATAGCCGGCGACCGCGAACATCTCGCCAGACGGTCGGCCTAAGTCCGCTAAAATTGGTGCAAGCCCGTAACCAGCGCAAAGAACCGCTGCCGAGGTTAAATTGGACTTCCCGTCCGTTCCAATCACTCGCAAGGAGTCGCCGTCAGCTTTGAGGCTGCCGACACGAAAATCCTCAAAAGACACCCCAAGCTTTATGCAAGCTTCCTGATAGGTTTTGATTAAATAGCCGGGGTCAATCCAGAAATCTCCCGGATAATAGGCCTCCGCGAAGGCCGGGACTTTTTCTGTTGTGACTACGACGTTTTTAGCGCCAAGAAAGTCCTTGCGGTAAATTCGCCCAAACTCAGATCTGAAGTCATCCATACTCGGGAAAACTTCCCGCACCCCGGATAACCAGGAGTCTTTTGGACGGGATCGGTTTAAAAAAACCTCCCATTCACGAAGCCATGGCTCAAAGCCACGGTGTCCCCTCTGCTGCAGGTCAAAGCGCTCTGTATCACTTTCCAAAATACCTTTAATCGTACAAATGCCGTGTGTCGCAGGGGTCGCGGCATTTTGATCTTCGCTATCATAAAATACTTTGACGGGAATTTTCCTCCTGGCAAGACACATCGCCGTCGTAAGTCCGGCCAGTCCCCGACCGACCACAATGACTGGTGATTTTGTCATTGCGCCGCCTGAGGGCTTTTCTGGTTCTGTTCCCAAAGAATTCTGAAAGCCTCGGCCCGAAATTCTTTTATTGCAGGAGAGATCCTGGCCGATATTATGCGATTGGTTAGAACAACCGCATAAGAACTGGTGACTGGATCAACCCAAAAAGCTGTTCCCGTAAACCCGAGATGGCCGCAGCCCCGGCCAGACGCGAATGTTTTTGAGCTGTCGTCCCGTCCTTTGCGCCAGCCCATCAAAGATTCGCCTGTCGATTGTGCCATAGCAAAATTCGCCTGAAACACCGCGCGCCCCTCCTTGGACTGCCAAAGTGCTCTTAGATATGATGACACCGCGTCGCCGGTCGCGAAAAGTCCTGAATGTCCGGAGTAGCCCCCCAAGGCCCAACAGTTCTCGTCGTGAACTTCGCCGATAAGTTCACGGCCTCGGACCGGGCAATAGCCAGTGGATATCATTCTATCTTTGCTGATCTCGGCGCTGCCACCGATGAAATTTTCGGCGCAAATCCCATTTGTCTGAAGTCGCTCCCGCCACTCAGACAAAAGACTCTTCCCAGAGCTCGTCTCCAGCAATTTTCCCAAGGTTATAAACCCTACGTCACTATAAATGTCCCGACCAACGGTCAAATTCCTGGCCCGGGCGAGCACTTGCTTTGCTGACTGCCGATGCCCCTCACACAAAACATAGTAATTTCTCCAGGGCGGCAGGCCGGTCTCATGGCGTAAATAGGCGGCCACACTCAGGTCAAGTCCGAGGGCGCCAACCTCATCAACAGTCTCTTCACCAAATAACTGACTTATGCGGGCGGCCTTAACATCCATGCCCTGAGATAATGCCCGCCAAAGCACGAGAGGCGCAGTCACCAATGCCTTTGTAAGGCTGGACAAATCAAACACGTCCCGGTTTTCAGGCGCTAAAGTGAACTCGGCGGTGTTTTTGTCCGCGTCTAAAAAACCACAGGCCGCATACACGTGAGTGTACAGGCCTGAGGATTGATATGACGCACAGAGGGCCTTTAGGTTATCCAACTTCCTCGCCTTCAAATTTAATAACCTTACAAACTCCGATAACGGTTTCGCCGTCATCGACATTAATAAGGCGCACTCCCTGGGTGTGCCGGCTAATTACGCCAAGCTCCTGCACGCTGAAGCGAACTATCTTGCCGCCGGTAGTCATCAACATCACGTCATCAGTATCAGCTACCTGGAGAATGCTGACTACATGCCCATTACGCTCACTTAGTTTGATCGTGTAGATTCCTTTGCCGCCGCGAGTTTGCTGGCGATATTCGTCGAGCGGGCTTCGCTTGCCGTAACCATTTGCGCAAACAGTCAAAATAGTGGACTCGGCATCGATAACCTCCAGGCCGATTACCAGGTCATCTTCCTCGCCGAAACGGATTCCCGTCACGCCGCGGGCACTCCTGCCCATTGCCCTGATCTCGTCTTCGTTAAACCGGATTGCTTTACCCTGCTTTGTGGCCATAACCACGTCGCTTTTGCCGTTGGAAATCGAGCAGCCGATAAGCTGGTCGTTATCTTCGAGCTTAAGGCCGATAATGCCCGTGGTTCGAATATTATCGTAAGCCATCAGTTCCGTTTTCTTGACATAGCCCTGCGCTGTGGCGCTGATAATAAAGAAGCCGTCAGAGAAAACTTTGACCGGAAGAACGCTGACGACCTTTTCTCCCTCCTCAAGTTTGATGAGGTTGGCGAAATGTTTGCCTTTACTGCGAAGCGGGAGCTCTGGAACCTGGTAAACTTTGATGTCGTAGACCCGGCCCTTATTAGTGAAACACAGAAGTGACTGATGGTTTGACGTCATAAAGAGACTCTTCACCATGTCTTCTTCTTTAGTTAGCATGCCACTTTTGCCTTTACCTCCGCGTTTTTGCGCCCTGATTTCCACCACGGGTGTCCGCTTGATGTACCCTGCTTGTGAGATCGTAACGGCGACCTCCTCATCGGCGACCAGGCTCTCCATTGTAAGCTCATCGGCCGCGTCGGCAATAATCTCCGTTTTTCTTGGGTCAGCAAAACGCTCGCGAAGATCAATAAAGTCGTCTGTGATGATTTTAGTAACTCTCGCGGGAGTCGCTAAAATATCCTGCAAGTCCGCTATCAGGGCCATAACCTCATTATACTCAACAATAATCTTACCGCGTTCGAGTCCGGTAAGTTTGGACAGCCGCATTTCAAGAATGCCTTTAGCCTGGGTGTCAGACAGCTTGAATGTCGCCACCAGATCCTGGTGAGCCGCGTCAGTATCGCTGGCTGCCCTGATGGTCCGTACGACCGCGTCAATGTTTTCTACAGCTATTTTTAAACCAAGCAAAACATGTCCGCGAGCCTCTGCCTGCCGCAGCTCATAGGCAGTGCGGCGAACAATAACCTCACGACGGTGCAGGTAAAACTGCTCAAGCATTTGCTTAAGATTAAGAACCCGAGGGGCGCCATTTACCAGGGCTACGGCGTTAACGCCGAAACTTGTCTGCATCGGGGTCAATTTAAACAGGTTGTTAAGAATTATGTCGGGAATTTCACCTTTTCTTAGTTCAATGACAATTCGTATGTCTGACTCCGCGGATTCGTCTCGGAGATCCGTGATGCCCTCTATTTTCTTTTCACGAACAAGATCGGCGATTCGCTCAATAAGACGGGCTTTATTTACCTGGTAGGGTATTTCCGTAACAATGATTTGTTCTTTTCCCAGCGATTTCGGCACAGGTTCAACATGGGATTTGGACCGCATAATCACCGAACCACGGCCTGTCATCAGAGCGTCGCGGATACCGGCCACTCCCACGATCTGGCCACGAGTCGGGAAGTCCGGGCCTTTAACAAAATTCATCAAATCCTCGATGCGGAGCGAGGGATTCTCAATAAGAGCTAACAGGGCGTCTAATACTTCGCCTAAGTTATGGGGAGGAATGTTTGTAGCCATTCCGACGGCAATCCCGGAGGATCCGTTGACCAACAGCTGCGGCAAGCGGGTAGGGAGAACTAGTGGCTCTTCTTCTTTGTTGTCGTAGTTGGGCCCAAAATCAACCGTTTCCTTCTCAATATCGGTCAAAAGAAGTTCGGCAACCTCATCCAAACGGCATTCCGTATAACGCATGGCCGCCGCGGAGTCGCCATCAATAGAACCAAAATTACCTTGTCCGTCTATCAAAGGATAGCGCATCGCGAAATCCTGGGCCAACCGAACCATGGCCTCATAAACAGGGCTATCGCCATGAGGGTGAAATCTACCAATTACCTCACCGACCACACGGGCGCTCTTTAAGTAAGGGCGATTGTGGTAATTTTTAAGGTTGTGCATCGCGAACAATATGCGGCGGTGCACGGGTTTTAAGCCGTCCCGCACATCTGGCAGCGCGCGCGAAACAATAACGGACATAGAATAGTCGAGAAATGCCGTCCGCATTTCTTCTTCTATTTTAATTGGCACTACACCATTTACTTGATCCATTTTGGAATTTCCTTTTCAAAGGTCCGTAGACAGTAACGACTCGTTAGGCGCCGGTTAAATATCCAGATTCCTCACATTGAGGGCGTTTTTCTGAATAAACTCTCGACGTGGATCGACATCATCTCCCATTAGAGTCGAGAAGAGCGTATCTGCCTCAATGGCATCCTCAATTTCTACCTGTAAAAGAGTTCTGAATTGAGTCTTCATGGTTGTGTCGGCGAGCTGATCCGGATTCATTTCTCCAAGACCCTTATACCGTTGAACGTAGGCTCCCTTTCGTCCTTCCGAAACAATGAAGTCCTTAAGTTCGGCAAGTGTTCGTAAAACGGCCGGTGCCGTCTGGTCCCCGTCTTGCTCGACGGCCTCCTCAGAGTCTTCTTTTTTAGCTTTTTTAAGGCTTACCCATGAAAATGGGGCCTGTGCGATTTCGTCCATTTGCTTACGCAGGCGCTTAAGTTCAAGCACTTCGCCGCTGGCGAAAAGGCTGGCGTCAATCTGACTTGTTTGTGGAATGTCGCGCTCTCTTGTCTCAATCATTAGCCGGTAACGGCTGTATTCTTGATCAAACACAACGTTGATATGAGTGAATGCCTTCGGGTTGTGGGACTTGAGCTCATCACTGATTCGATTGCCCAGAGCCAGGGCTCCTTCCTCGTTGGCGAAGTTTTGTGGTCCGATATCGTCATGCTGAATAATGTAATCCACAACTCCGCGCGCTCGACGGCGGCAGGCCATATCCATCAATTGCAAGTAGCGTTGAAGTTTTGACATCAAAGACTTTAGAACATTTCGATCTATAATCCTGTTCTGCGCGTCCTTAACCTCGACATTGCTGATGCCCGCGTCGCTTAGAAAATCAAGTAGGACAGCCTCGTCTTTCAGATAGCGCTCAACTTTGCCCTTTTTATATTTGTAGAGTGGTGGTTGCGCGATATAAAGATATCCGCGCTCAATGATTTGTGGCATTTGGCGGAAAAAAAACGTCAAAAGCAATGTTCTGATGTGGGCCCCATCAACGTCCGCATCCGTCATCAGAATGATTTTGTGATAGCGAAGTTTCGTAATGTCAAAATCATCTTTTCCGATTCCAGTTCCCAGGGCCTGAATCAGAAGCTTGATTTCCTGGCTAGAAAGCATTTTGTCATATCGAGCTTTCTCGACATTAAGAATCTTACCGCGAAGGGGCAAAACCGCCTGTGTTTTGCGGTCACGCCCTTGCTTGGCAGATCCTCCCGCGGAGTCGCCCTCGACCAGGAAAAGTTCGCAAAGGGCGGGATCTTTCTCCTGACAGTCGGCCATTTTCCCTGGAAGTCCGGCGAAGTCCAGCGCGCCCTTGCGCCGTGTTAGCTCTCTCGCCTTTTTAGCGGCAAGGCGCGCTCTCGCGGCATCGATTATTTTACCTACAATTCTTTTTCCAACCTCTGGATTTTCGTCGAAATACGTCGTTAACTTCTCGGCGATGATTTGCTCAACCATTGCTCTGACTTCGGTGTTGCCGAGCTTGGTCTTGGTTTGTCCTTGGAATTCCGGGTTTTTTACTCGAACCGTGAGGATGCCGCAAAGACCTTCCCGGATATCGTCTCCTGTGATGCCCTCTTTAAATTGTTTTAAAGCGCCAGTTTTTTCGGCAAAGTTATTTAAGACCCTTGTTAATGCTGCGCGAAGCCCAGTGACGTGAGTCCCGCCCTCTACGGTGTTAATGTTGTTGACGTAGGCAAAGAAGCTTTCGGTATAGGCGTCGGTCCATTGCAAAGAACAATCGAGGATGAAAACGACTTTCTCACCCTCTTTTTGCTGGCCTTTTATAGACATTGGTTTCGCATGAAGCGGGTTTTTTCCCTTCACTAGAAATTCGCAAAATGATGTGAGGCCGCCCTCATACAAAAACTGAAGTTTTTGGTCCGTTCTTTCATCAGTAAGATTAATCTCTAGGCCCTGATTTAAAAACGCGAGCTCTCTCATTCGTTTTGCCAAAGTCTCAGCGTGGAAGTTCGTATCAGGGAAAATCTCAGAGTCGGGCTTGAATTTTGTCAATGTGCCGCGTGATTCGGTGGTTCCAATTACAGCGATTGGGCCGTCTGGTATGCCGCGTTTATAGGACTGCATGTGAACTTTGCCATTTTGGCGAACCTCTACTTTACACCATTCCGACAGTGCATTCACAACAGATGCCCCTACGCCGTGAAGACCTCCGGAAAAAGCAAATGCTTTGTCATCAAATTTTCCGCCGGCGTGTAGGACCGTCATGACGATCTCTAGGGCGCTTTTATTTTCTTTTTTGTGAATTTCTACAGGAATTCCCCGGCCATTGTCGCGAACAGAGACGCTATTATCCAGATGAATCATCACGTCTATTTTTGTGCAGTGCCCACCCATAGCCTCATCGATGGAATTGTCGACGACCTCATAAACCAAATGATGCAGACCATCAATAGACGTCGAGCCGATATACATTCCTGGTCTTTTACGAACAGCTTCAAGCCCCTCAAGGACCTGAATATTGTCGGCCGAATAAGTGGCGTCTTCGTTGGTGGTTTCGTTGGTGGTTTCGGTGTTCACAGCTTCAGTCATTACAAGTCCCCTCGGCACCGTTATGCTCCAAAATTATTCTGGAGCATTGATTAACTAATTTATTTCGACTTCAGACGCCCGTACCGTTACCGGCGTGGCCTGTCATTTTTATTGGCACAAATACCCTGCGTTCCAATTACACGTGCGCCTCCGCGCCGCCCGTAATCGGAACCAGGATGTGCCTCGTATTGCAATCGGTTGGCTCGCCGTAAGGAGTCAGTACGATCGGCTCTACCGCGTCCTTAAACTGTAAAGACATCTTGTCCGCGCCGGTTACGTTAATTATGTCCGTGAGATACTTGCCGTTAATGGATATATCGCATTTTGCGCCGTGGTAACCTTCCAGGCCGATTCTTTCTTTACTTTCTGAGTGCGCGGTATTCTTCGAACTAAGGGTAAGGGATGCGTCTGAAAAGCTCAACTGTAAAACCCGGCCCTTGTCGGCCGCTAGAAGTACGCGTCTAGCGACGCTTTTCATGTGATTGGTGTTCATTAAAACGCCACGTTGTTTCAAGTCAGGAATAACGGAGGTGTAGTTCGGATATTTTACCGCGGATAGACGTACGAAAATTTGATAGTTGGGTACTTCGGCCACAAGGGTTGTTTGATCATCAGAAACACTTAGTCTCACAGATTCGAAGCCTTCTGAAGCAAGGCGGTTTAATTCTGATAGTGCTCTTTTCGTTAGACTTACGCCCGCTTTTAGGAAGGCGTCTGGCATATCAACCCTGATGTCACAAAAAGATAGTCGAAAAGAGTCTGTGCCGACGAGGCGTAGAAGAGTTTTATCATTAGTTGGCCTGTGCAAAAAAGCGACCGTACCATAGTTTCTTGGAGAATCTACGGCCACGCAAGAGCCAACCTGGTCGATCATATATGCTAGCTTTGCTACCGGTATAACCGCCGTATTTTCATATTCTACCGCGGGCGAGTCGCGCCACTGCGCCTCATCAATAAGCGGAAGCTTCATAGTAAAGTCTTTATTCGGACCCGCGGTTACCTTTAAATTGGTCGCCTCTTTCTCAAGGTGGACGTCCCCTTCGGGTAATTCCCGCGCAAGGTCGGAGAATAATTTAGCCGGGACAAAAGCAACGCCTTCCCCTGTTACATCACAGGAGAAATCATTAAATACAGCCAATGCCTGATCCGCGGCAGCTACGTAAAGGCGCCCCTTCTTGGCATTTAAACCTACATGTGCCAAATTTCGCTCTGCCATCGCCCCGTGAACACGCGCGGTCGCGAGACTTAGAAGATTGCGGTCGATCGTTATTTTGAGTGTCATGGCCAGGCCCTTTATGGATGGTTGGGGTAGTATTGTCTTTGAATCATTATTTATTAAATATTGGTTTTAGTATGGTAGGCGACGCACTGGGTATAAGTCTATAACCGTCTGTAATTACATTATTTTTAGAATTTAAACGGTCGATCGTGTTGTGGAATAAGTGGGTACGTTGTTGGGTATTGTTGTTGGTTAGTTGAGCCGTCATTAGTTTGTCCCTCCTGCATGCACATTGTATTCGAGTTCTGTCAGAACGTTTGCCCACAAGTTGTCCACAGGGGTTGGGCTAGTACAAATGCTCCAGGTTTCTTTGGAGTGAGTTGACGACAGCTCTTAAGTCAAGATCAGACACAATTGCGCGTTCTATTTTTTTGACGTTATGAAGAACCGTTGTGTGGTCTTTACCGCCGAACTTCTGCCCAAGCTCGGGAAGTGAGGCTGGGGTGAGCTTTCTAGCCAGGAACATAGCGACCTGTCTTGGGTGTGCTATGGCCGCGTGTTTTCTTTTGGATTTGAGATCGGCGATTTTTATTTTAAAATGATCTGCGACGGTTTTTTGGATGTCCTCAACAGTTAGTTTTTTTGGGGCGTCGGCTACGAAGAAATCTTGAAAGATAGTTTGCGCTAAATGGAGGGTGATGGGCACATTATCGATCTCGCTGAAAGCGCGTAAACGCAGAACGGCCCCCTCCAGCTCGCGAATATCTTTTTTCTTGTTACGGGCTATATACTCGGCCACGTCGAGGTCTAGTTTGATACCAAGGACGCTAGCTTTTTTAATGAGGATTTCTACGCGGTGCTCGATACTGGGTGGTTG
Organism: Oligoflexales bacterium; assembly: GCA_947468665.1. Classification (GTDB taxonomy): domain Bacteria; phylum Bdellovibrionota_B; class Oligoflexia; order Oligoflexales; family RGVZ01; genus CAMDKS01. Next base: position 26,692 of record CANILH010000001.1, read on the forward strand.
GATGTCCGCGATTAATCCCCATTGGAAACGATTTCTTAGTCGATCTTCAATATCCGGGATTGATTGGGGGAGAACGTCCGATGTCATGACAATTTGTTTTTTTGCGCCGTAGAGACTGTTGAAGGTGTGGAAAAACTCCTCCTGGGTCGCCTTTTTGCCACCGGAGATGAATTGTACGTCATCTATGAGAAGAACGTCACAATTGCGGTATTTCTGGCGGAACTCAAGTGTTTGTCCGAAGCGGATGCAGTAGATCATTTCATTCATAAATCGTTCTGAGGTGATGTAGGCAACGGTTGCGTCTGGGTTTTGCTTAATTACCTCGTTGCCCACGGCGTGCAGAAGGTGTGTTTTACCGAGGCCTGAGCTTCCGCAGAGAAATAGAGGGTTATAGGATTGTCCAGGTTTATTAGCGACAGCCTGGCAGGTGGACATTGCGAATTGGTTACTGGCACCTTTAACGAAGTTTGCGAAGGTGTACTGTGGGTTGAGATGGCTTTCAGCTTGGAACGCCTTGGTGGGCGTTTTAGGCGCAAGCTGGTGTCCAGAGGCCATGTGAGGTGGTACCGCATCGAGGTCATGTAGCTCCTCTATGCTGTCTTCGGCGCCTTGATTGACGGTGTCAAATTGGATCATGTAGTGGTCTAGTTCCAGCTCCGTTTTGATTTTTTCGATGAGAGGGAGGTATGAGTCGTGAATCTTCTGATAGAAAAGCATGTTGGGTGCTTTTATGAGTAGTTGATTGCTGTTAACGCTGGAGCATTCCAACGGGGCGATCCATGATGTGTATTCCAGGTTTGGGATCATCGCTTTGATGGCTTGTTTGATATGGTCCCAAGGTGTAAACGAGGTTGGCGACATTGAAGTACCTTTTGTTGCTGGTCAGTTGCGCTGGTGAATTGATTTGATACGCGTTAGGCGTGAGTTTAATTGGTTGAAAAATACCAAAGGGACTTGGGTTGGGCAAGCTTCGTTTTTTTGTTATATTCGACAGGGATATTGAGCGGTTAGTAAGTAGGTATTTAGTTTATTTTTAGAGTTATCCACAAGCCATGAATAGATTTTTAATAGGCCTTAGTTATTTATTGTTTCTTAATTTTGAACTAGCGCTGTTCATGATGGGAGGGGTTTATGGCGGGCGCTATTTAAACTCTCATCATGCTTTAGGCTTTGATTGGGTAATGGTAACAACGCCAGTTTCGGTGTTGCTGTGTTGTATCGCTATTTATCGATATTTGGTCGTAATTGTAAAAAGTGAGCGGGAAAAAGCGAAGCATGATTAAATTTGTGGCGCCGGCCGTCCTGGCGTGGCCGAGTTCAATTCTTTGGTTTGTTTTAGGCCTGGAGGCGGGGCTTAGTCGTTTTTGGTTGGAGACCGCGACTTGGTTAGCGTTTATGGTGGGCTTGGGTGCCTTTGGAAGCGTCTTTCTAAGTTTGGAGGCGCTAACACGGAAGGTCTTGGCGAAGGCGAGCTTACGGGGTGGGGTTGTCAGCGGTTTTTTTTGGTTTGGAATGAAGTTTATTGTTCCGCTAGGACTCTTTTTTTATGCGCTTAGGCGGGGGCTGCCTATTTTTTTTGTAGTTGTTGGTCTATCGGTTGGCCTGTTGTCGGTGGCGGCGGTGTTGTTTGTATTCTCGACATCTCGAGATGAAAATTATTGAGTGTAGTGGCGGATTGCGTTAAATGATGGTCTCGCTTTTTATTGGGCTGGATTTTTTTGCCGCCTTGATTGATTGTGGAATCTCTGTGGACAGCTTTTGTAGGGGTTAATTATGTCGCGTTGGTTGTTGGTTGCTGTGGTCGCGTTCTTCTCATCGGGCGCCTATGCGAGTGGGATAGTTAATTGGTATGATGAGGCGTACCGGGCGGGCAGTGGCGGTGGTTATGATCATGTTACCGCTGAGCGGGTGGTTGTTATTGCCGGGGGCGTTTTTACGCTATTAGTATGCACCTTGGTCGGGAGTATTTATAGCGCTAGCGTGAAAAGGTCAGGCCCCGACGTTTCTCCAGACGGCCGTTTTAACGTGAGGAGCGTCCTTGATATGACCATGGATTTGGTTGTGGGGATTGCTAAGGATAATTTGGGTGGGTCCTGGAAGACCTATTCTCCGCTGTTGGCCGGGATTTTTATGTATATCGTCGTATGCAATTTAGGCGGCCTTATTCCGGGTTTTATTCCCGCCACGGAGAGCCTTTCTAATAATTTGGCGATGGGCCTTACGGTGTTTTTTGTGTATAATATTGCTGGGTTGCGTGAGCACGGCGTTCATTATATCAAGCAGTTTACGGGGCCAATGATGGCAATCGCCCCCCTCATGCTGGTAATTGAGTTAATCGGTCATGTGTTTAGACCAGTCAGCTTGAGCCTTCGTCTTATGGGGAATGTTTTCGCCGATCACCTTTTGGTCGGTATTTTTACGGCCAACGCGCCGTATGTTCTGATTCCGTCGGCACTGATGTTTTTTGGTCTATTGGTGGCTCTCATTCAGAGCTTTGTTTTTACTGTGCTTACGAGCGTGTACATTTCGTTAGCCGTTTCTCACGACCACTGAGTTTGGTTTGTGTGCGGGTTTTTCAAATCTTTGTATCGTTTATTTTTTAAGGAGTTAGTTGTGAGAATGTCTAAATTTTTGGTTGTAGCTACGACGTTGTTGGTTAGTGGTGCCGCGTTTGCAGAAGGCGCTGAAGGCGCCGCCGCCGCAGGTGGATCTTCCGGTTTGGTTGCGATCGGCTCGGCTCTTGCAATGGGGCTCGCAGCGATTGGCGCGGGCGGCGGCCAGGGCAGGGCTGCAGGTTCGGCGTTGGAAGGCATCGCACGCAATCCTGGCAGCAAAGACGCAGTGTTCGTCCCGCTTCTTCTGTCACTGGCTTTCATCGAGTTTCCCGCTCTTTTGGGTTTCTTGATAGCGTTTCTATGGTACAGCAAGTAATCGTCGGAAGTTTGAATATGTGCTCGAAGCCCGCACGAGAGTGCGGGCTCTTTTTTAATTTGTTCCACGTGGAACATTCCCGCTGTTCGCGCTCCTTTTTTGAAAACGATTGTTCCACGTGGAACATTTCGGAGCGCCTAATATTCTAGGGTCTATCTGCGGCACACCAGCGCAGCCCAAACGCCAGAGATGTTCCACGTGAAACAATTCTCCTAAACAGAAAAACTTTCTAGCAACACTCCCAGCATTTGTTATACTGCGAGTCCAATAATCGAGAACTGGAGGAACGATGGCCCGAATAATAGCCGTCTCAAATCAAAAGGGTGGCGTCGGCAAAACAACGACGTCTGTAAATGTCGCCGCGTCGCTCGCAGCCGCGGAAAAGCGCGTTTTACTGGTGGATCTTGATCCTCAGGCGAATGCGGGAAGCGGCCTTGGCATAACGCCAGACAGTATACAAACGAGCATTTATAACGTCCTGGTTGACGAAGTCCCGATCAAAGGGGCGATTTTGCATACTGAACTGAAATGCCTTAATATCGCGGCCGCCAATCAGGACCTGATCGGCGCTGAAATAGAGCTAGTTACGGCGATTGGCAGAGAGGTTCGTCTGAAAGACGCATTGTCTCAAATCGAAGACCTCTATGATTACATTATCATTGATTGTCCGCCCGCCCTCGGAATTTTGACTGTTAATGCGCTTACAGCCGCGCACTCGGTTTTAATCCCGATGCAGTGCGAATATTATGCTATGGAAGGCCTTAGCCAGCTGCTCAAAACAATTGGCCTGATAAAGCGCAGGCTCAATCCTGGGCTCGAAAGGGAGGGGATCTTGTTAACGATGTATGACCGTCGAAACAATCTTTGTCACCAAGTCGAGCAGGACATAAGAACCCACTTTCAAGGGGAGGTGTTTAAAACCATTATCCCCAGAAACGTCAGGCTTTCTGAGGCACCGTCACACGGCAAACCGGTGATCTTATATGACATCAACAGCACAGGCTCCGTCGCCTACATGGAAGTCGCGCGTGAATTAATACGCAGACAGGCAGCGGCCCGAATGGGAACTCCAGAGTCTCCAGCTACAGGGACGACGAAGCCACAGACCCCAGGAGCAAATCTATGACAAAGGTTACGGATAACAAAGCAAAACGCCCGTCACTTGGTAAGGGGATTACATCACTACTTGGCGGCTTTGACACAGATGTTTCGCCTGTGACCAGGGCAAGCCAAGTTCAGACGGGCCCCGGGCGTCAAGGCGCGGAGGCGGATGCCGGCAAACTTCATGTCATTGAGATTTCCCAGGATATGATTGAGGTCAACCCTCATCAGCCGAGAAGAATTTTCAAAGAAGAGGAATTAAAGTCACTTGCAGCCAGCATAACTGTTGACGGGGTTATACAGCCAATAACGGTAACCAGAACAAACATCGCGGGCAAATACCTATTAATCGCGGGAGAGCGTCGCCTCAGGGCCAGTAAAATAGCGGGACTTTCAAAAATTCCGGCGATTATACGGGAGCCTATGACCGATCAAGAGCAGTTACGGGTGGCATTAATTGAAAACATTCAAAGACAAGATCTAAACGTACTTGAGGAGGCGGAGGCTTATCAGTCTCTTATTGAAGACTTTGGCCTTACGCAAGAGCAGTGCGCTGAAAAAGTAGGCAAAGAGCGTTCCACCGTCGCCAATGTTTTGAGAATTCTGCATTTGCCGAAAGAGGTTCGGGAGGATTTAGTAGAAAATCGGCTGACTATGGGCCATGGCCGAGCTCTTCTTTCCATTGAAGACCGCAAGTTAATTTTAAGAGCCCGAGATATTATTATTAAAAAGGGGCTTAACGTTCGTCAAACCGAACAATTGGTTAAAAATTATAAAAACCAACAGCAGAGTCCTGGGGGCAGAATGGGAAAAGATAGCGCTGATCTCGAGTACCTTGCTGACAGCCTTCGAGCGACTTTAAAGACTAAAGTAAAAATCTCTGGAAATGGCGGCAAAGGTAAGATCGAGGTGTCGTATTTTTCCTCCGCCGAGCTTGAGCGCTTGCTCGCGGTATTTGGGCATAAAATGAACTGACAGGCAGGCCCCCGGAGCCCTGTTTTTATTGCCCTAAAAACGTAGTTGCAGTTCCAAAAGTTCTAGGCTATCAATTGCACCTCCAAAAGCAGTGGTAGCCTTCTACTTTTCTCCTTCAGATTGAGACATATGAGCCAATTAAACCTCACTCCAGATCCCGTACTACTCGGAACCCAGGCATTAATCTTTCTTGCCAATATGTTCGTCGTAAAAAAACTAATTTTAAATCCCTACCTAGCGGTAAGAAGTCGCCGCGAAGCGGCAACGGGCGGCAGTCACCATGAGGCCGATAAGCTTTCAAAAGACGCGTTAGCTCTCGAGGAGAAAATAACCGAAAGAATGCGGGCCGCTCACAAAGAAGCAACTATCGTCCGTGAAAAAATAAAGGCGGACGCGATGACAGCAAGAGCCGCGAGACTTTCTCAAGCGGAAACCGAGGCAAAACAAGCTCAGGCAAAAATGGAACGGGAAATCGCTCAAAACCTGGCTGAAGAGCGCTCCCGTAAAGAGGTCAGCATTAAGACCATCGCCGACTCTTTTTTCGCTCTCGTAACCCATTAAATTAGCGACAACGAATTAAAACTAAAACGGAGCCCTTAGGTGGAACACCATTTTGATCTTACCAGCGCTGTAGTGATCCCATATATTAACTTCGCGGTTTTCATTGCGGCATTTGTGTTTTTCTTTCGCAAAAGCCTGGCGAGCCTCGCCAAATCAAGGCGAGACGCCTTCCTAAGCGCCTCTAAAGAGGCGCAGGCATCGCTTGACGCCGCGCGGCAGGTGTTTAGCGAAGTAAAAGCGCGTCTTGACGCGCTTGAGAGCGAGCTGAGTGCCTTCAGGGAGCAAAGCGAGAGAGCGGCCCATGAAGAGGCCCGACGCATTGCCGAGGAAACAGAACGATTCTCAAAGCAACTTCAGGAAGAAACCAAACGAATCGCGTCAGAGGCCATCGAAAGCGCGCGTCAGGAGCTACGGCAGGAAGTCGTTCAGGCCGCCCGCGAACTCGCCCAAAAACGGATTGAAACGGACCTTGATGTCGGGGCCCGCGAACTAATCCTCAAGTCACGTATGAGTGACGCCGCTAAAATGTCGGCCCAATAACAAAACGCCCACCACTACCAAAGGCTGGAGAAATAAAATGAGCGTAACTTTAATCGCCAACCGCTACGCGAGGGCTCTTTTAAAAATGTCAGAAGCCGACGCCGGTTTCGCGACGCGAGCAGAAAACTTTTTGTCTGCGTGCGAGAGCCTCTTCGAGATAGTTGAAGCGAAGAAAATTCTTAAAAGCCCCGTTATGCCGCAAGATGTTAAAAAAGCACTGCTAGCCTATGCCGCAGACACCTCTGGCGCCGGCAAGGAATTTTCAGATTTTGCGGCCATTGTTGTCGAGGCCGGACGCACAAACATGATCCCCGACATTTCCCGGGCGTTTAGACACATGCTATCAGAAAAACGCGGAATCGCGGAAGCGACGGCGACTACGGCCGAGCCGCTCAGTGCCGCATTGGCGTCAGAGCTAAATCAGACTCTTGAAAAAGTCTTCAAAAAGAAAATCACATTGCGAAATGAGATCGATAAAAAAGTATTAGGCGGAGTGGTGGTTTCGGTGGGCAATTATACCATCGATTTAAGTTTAAAGAGTCGTTTGAATTCTGTAGCGGATTTCGCGCAGCGATAAGAAAGGATAATGGGGAATTATGGAGAAGATCAGAGTTGAGGAAGTCAGCAGGATCATCGGCGACCGGATCAAAAATTACGGTCAAAAATCAGAACTGGTTGAAACCGGGACGGTTTTAACTGTAGGTGACGGGATCGCTCGTATTTATGGACTTGAGGGCGTTAGGGCCGGCGAGCTTGTTGAGTTTCAAAACGGCACTCGCGGCGTTGTACTTAACCTCGAGGAAGACAATGTTGGCGTCGCGGTGCTAGGCAAAACCGACGATATTCAGGAAGGCCACAGTGTAAAGCGCCTGAATGAGATTAACGCGATTCCTATTGGACGCGGCCTTCTGGGCCGTGTTGTGGACGCCCTTGGAAATCCCATTGATGGTTTGGGCCCTCTAAAAACAACTGAACGCGGAAAGATCGAAGTCAAAGCACCCGGTATCATTGCTCGTAAATCTGTTCATGAGCCGCTTCAAACTGGTATTAAGGCGATTGACGCCATGGTTCCAATTGGCCGTGGTCAGCGCGAGCTCATCATTGGAGATCGCCAAACTGGAAAAACAGCGGTGGCCATCGATACTATTCTCAACCAAAAGGGTAAAGGCGTAGTCTGTGTTTATGTCGCCATCGGCCAAAAAGCGTCTACGGTTGCTCAGGTCGTTGACAAGCTGAAAAAAGCGGGCGCGATGGACTACACTATTGTGGTAGCAGCTACGGCCACTGATCCGGCTCCTATGCAGTTTCTTGCCCCGTATTCTGGCTGCCGGTTAGCCGAATATTTCCGTGATATTGGTGAGCATGCCGTTATTTTTTATGACGATCTTTCCAAGCAGGCGGCCGCCTACCGTGAACTTTCCCTCCTACTACGCCGTCCTCCTGGACGGGAGGCATATCCTGGAGATGTCTTCTATCTTCATAGCCGTCTTCTGGAGCGCTCTTGCAAATTAAACGACGAACTTGGCGGAGGCTCCATTACAGCCTTCCCGATCATTGAGACACAAGCGGGCGACATCGCGGCCTACATACCAACAAACGTGATCTCGATTACCGACGGCCAGATATTTCTTGAGGCAGATTTATTTTTCTCCGGTATTCGTCCGGCTATCAACGCAGGCCTCTCTGTTAGCCGGGTAGGGGGTTCAGCCCAGGTTCCTGCCATGAAGTCCATCGCGGGCAACCTTCGCCTTGAACTAGCCCAATACAGAGAGCTAGCGGCATTCGCGCAGTTTGGCTCTGATCTTGACGCGGTGACGCAAAGAGCTCTTAGCCGGGGTGCAAGACTTGTGGAGATCTTAAAGCAGGGACAATATGTTCCTATGCACGTGGGTCTTCAGGTGGCGATTATGTATGCGGCGACAAAAGGCTATTTGGATAAAGTCGAAATTCCCCAGGTTCTTAATTTTGAAAAAGGCCTTGCGGCACATCTGACGGCGAAATACTCCGCGTTGCTAGCCAAAATTGAGCAACGGGCGAAGTTAAATGACATAGAAGCGGAGCTTAAGGCGGGAATCGAGGAGTTCGCGAAAGGATTTAAAGCGCATGCCTAATTTAAAGGACATTAAGCGGCGTCTCGTTAGCGTTAAAAACACGCAAAAGATCACTCATGCTATGAAGCTGGTCTCCGCGGCGAAATTCGCCCGCGCCAATCACGCCGTAATTGCCGCGCGTCCTTATAGTAATGGATTTGAGCAGATGGTCGAGAAGGTTGTTTTGGCTGGGGGAGAAACCCCAACGCGCCTTACTGAGGCGCGGGGTCAGAATAAACGCGAACTTCTTGTCCTTGTGTCCACGGACCGCGGACTCTGTGGAAGCCTGAACTCCGGCTTGTTCAAAGTGGCGACGCGCTTTGTTACGGAGAAAGCAAACGCGGGAATCGCCATGGACACTATTGCCTGGGGTCGCCGCGCTGGAATGTTTTGCCGTAGGGTCAAATGGAAACTATTGTTGGAAAAGGAGAAAGTTACTGACAAGCCAAAATACCCGGTAGCCCGAGGTCTCGCCGAAGAGCTTGTAACAATGTACATGACTGGTGGCTATGACGCCGTTCATGTGGCTTTTGTGGAATTTAAAAGTGCCCTTAGCCAGGTCCCAGTCATTAAGCAGCTTTTACCGGTAGTTCCAAAAGAGGCAACCAAAAAGCCGGGAGTTCCCACGCATATCCTTATGGAGCCAGTAGCGGCGAAACTTATTGAGCCAGTGCTAGAGAGGCTTATAGTCGCTCAGGTATTCAGGGTGCTTCTAGAGGCCGCCGCAAGCGAGCACGGCGCGAGGATGACATCGATGGACTCCGCGACAAAAAACGCCAAAGAGGTTGTCAAGAAGCTTACGCTTCAATATAACCGTGGCCGCCAGGCAGCCATTACGAAAGAATTGATAGAAATTACCAGTGGTGCTGCCGCGTTGTAACAACTCAAAATAGGTTTGTTACAAAGGTCTGACCATCGTTAACAAGTAAAAGTAACTTAAATCTCTCCCAGAGGAGACCAAGAAATGACAACAGCATCCGGAAAAATTGTACAGGTAATGGGCCCCGTTGTTGATGTCGCGTTCCCGGAAGGACACCTTCCAGCGATTTATAACGCGCTAAAACTGACAAACACCGAAATCAACGATCTAAAAGAAAACCTCACTCTTGAGGTCGCGCAGCACCTTGGTGAGAACGTTGTCCGCACAATCGCCATGGACACAACCGACGGCATTTCCCGGGGCCTTTCGGTAAGAGATACCGGCGAGCAAATTACGACACCGGTTGGCCGCGAGGTTCTTGGACGAATTCTCAATGTAATTGGGGAGCCTGTTGATGAAGCTGGCCCAGTTATAACCAAAAAGCGCTACCCGATTCACCGCTCAGCGCCAAAATTCACAAGCCTTTCCACTCAAATCGAAATTCTTGAGACGGGTATTAAGGTCGTCGACTTGATTGCTCCCTACTCTAAAGGCGGCAAAGTAGGCCTTTTCGGTGGCGCAGGTGTGGGTAAAACAGTTTTGATTATGGAGCTCATCAATAACATTGCGACTCAGCACGGGGGCTTCTCGGTATTCGCAGGCGTAGGGGAGCGTACTCGTGAGGGAAATGACCTTTATCATGAAATGAAAGATTCAGGCGTATTGTCAAAAACAGCGCTGGTTTATGGTCAAATGAACGAGCCACCTGGGGCCCGTGCCCGCGTGGCCCTTACCGGCCTTTCCATCGCGGAATACTTCCGTGACGAGGAAAATCAGGACGTACTTTTGTTTGTAGATAATATTTTCCGTTTTACCCAAGCCGGTTCTGAGGTGTCCGCGCTCCTCGGCCGTATTCCTTCGGCCGTTGGTTATCAGCCAACCCTTGCCAGTGAGATGGGTGAGCTCCAAGAACGTATTACAACAACAAAAACAGGATCCATTACATCTGTCCAGGCGATTTACGTTCCTGCCGATGACTATACTGATCCTGCTCCCGCGACAACGTTCGCCCACTTGGATGCCTCCACAAACCTTGAGCGTAAAATCGCCGAGCTAGGAATTTATCCTGCCGTTGATCCGCTGGCGTCCAGTTCAAAGATTCTTGACCCGGAAATTGTGGGCGACGAACACTACAACCCCGCCCGCCGGGTACAGTCCATTCTGCAGCGTTACAAGGATTTACAGGATATTATCGCGATTCTCGGTATGGATGAGCTTTCCGACGAGGACAAATTGACCGTTTCAAGGGCTCGGAAAGTTCAACGGTTCTTTAGCAAAAATTTTACGGTCGCAGAGCAGTTCACCGGCAACAAAGGAAGTTATGTAAAGCTTGCTGATACAGTTAAAGGCTTTAAAATGATTTGTGATGGCGAAGCCGACCAAATCCCAGAGCAGGCGTTTCTTTATGTTGGAACCATCGAGGAAGCGTTCGAAAAAGCGGCTTCAATGAAGTAAAGCATTCCAGGAGGTCTCCCCGAACGAAAGTTTCGGGAAGCTCCTTAAGGAGATAGTAAATGTCACAAGGTGAATTAACGGTAAAGATACTTTCACCCGAAAGAATCCTCTTTCGCGGAACAGCCAAGTCTCTCGGTCTTCCGGGAATGTTGGGTTATATGACCCTGTTACCAGGCCACGCCCCAATGGTCGCTGAGCTTGATTCAGGTGTTATGACCCTGGAAGCGGATGGGATGGCGGCAGAAAAGCTGTTTGTAACGGGCGGATTTGTTGACGTGTCGGGTGAAGGTGTTACGGTTTTGGCCGACGTTGTCGAAAAAACGGCTGAAATTAATATTGAGCGAGCCAAAAAAGCGTTGGGCCGCGCCGAAGAGCGACTTACCGGACACAAAGTTCAGGGCATAGATGTCCCGCGAGCCCTTAGCGCAAAAAAGCGCGCAGCACACCGCATTGAGCTCGCTGGTACTACTAAGCATTTGCATTGATCAGGCCATAAAAAATGACAACAGGGCCGTCTTACATACTAAAGCAGAGCCAACTGCCAAGGGTTGTTTGGGACGGCCTTGGGCTTTTAAATACTCACTCTGGTGTGGGGAATTACGGAGCAAATTTATATAAAAATCTGGAGCACCTGGGTATTTCACCAGAAGTGACGGCGCAAACTGGCCGATTACCGGGCTTTGTCACAAGTGCCCGGGGTATTATTTTGCCCCCGACTCTTTTAGGCCGGAAGTTTCAGGCGTTTAAACCATCTTTCCCCGTTTATTCATATCGCGCGGCGATTAACCAGCACCAAAAAATTATATATCATGGCCTTAGCAATATAAATCTTCCGTGCTTTGGGCGTCTCCGATCCTCGGACAAATTTGTCATAACAATCCACGACATTATTCCTATATTGACAGGCAAGAACTCTGCCCTGGGCCTTCAATTCAGGTGGCTGATGCCGCGTGTCCTTGAACGGGCTGACAGGGTGATTACCGGATCAAACTGGGCAAGGGACAGTATTTTGGAGGTGTTTGGCGCGAGGTACTCCGAAAAAATAGAAGCTGTTGGATATGGAACCGCGAAAACCAGCAACATTCCTAGCACAGAGCCAAGTATTGATTGTCTTACGATTGCTCGCGGCGAATCTTATAAAAGACTCGAGCTAATCACCAGCATCGCCCGCAACTGCCCCGCCAGGCAATTTGCGGTCGTAACAGACCAGGCGGGAGTGTCCAGAATGGGGCATCTGCCGACGAATATAAAAACTTATTCTGGTCTCGACGATGAAAGACTGTCAAAGCTACTGCTGTCAGCGCGGGCGTTGCTTCAGCCATCTCTTTTTGAGGGGTGGTGCCTACCGGCGGCGGCGGCCTTGAATTCTGGCCTATATGTAATTTATTGCTCGGGATCAGGAATAGATGAAGTCTGTGCTCACGCCCCTGAACAGGCGGTAGCCCTTAGGCCTGAGAAAACGACAGATGACTGGTCTGAGGCCCTTAACGGGGTCCTGCGAAGACCAAAAACAACGAGTCCCCTAATTAATTTACCAACCTGGGAAGAAGTAGCCCAAAAAACTCTCAAAATATATCAGTCATTGGTATAATGGCATCAGTTAACGAATTTGTCTGGGTTGGTCGGCCTTAATGGGCGATCCAATATCAGCGAAGAAGAGGAGAAACGATGTCCACGCATCAAAACAGCCGAAGAGCCGCATTGATCACAGGAGCCGCCGGTGAGTTGGGACAAAGAATTTGCGAGCATCTCGCCGGGCAGGGTAAAAACATAATTGGCCTTTATCGAAATAAGCTGCCGAAAGCACATAAGAACATGCTTCCCCTTTGTTGCGATCTCAACGAGGCGGATTCTATCGTTGCCCCCCTGAAATCAACAGATACCGTTATTCATCTCGCTTGGCAGGGCGGGGTGCTGGGGTCTTGTGGGAAGAATAGCGCAGAGATCTCTGACGACATGGTGAGAGCCTCTGAAAATGTCATTTTGACCCGAAATTTGGTTCGCGCGATGGAGCGGGCAAATGCTCAGAAAATTGTATTTTTGAGCTGGGTTGGTGTTGACCGGCGTGGTGATAACGTGATGCTGCGGGAGAAGTATTGGGCCGAGAATATAATTATAAATTCTGCCATACCAGAAAAAATAATTATTAGAGCCGGCGTGATTGGAACAGGACAAAATGACAGTGATTTTTATAAAGCCGCGGCAGTTCTGGCGAAAATCCCACTAATATTGCCACTCCCCAGAAAAATAGAGGGTGTGGTCTTAACAACAATAAAAGATGTCTTATGGGCTGTTGAGCAGGCGTTAAAACAAAATCAGGGGAAAGATGCCGGATGTCGCGTCATTGATTTAACGTCGACTACACCAAGCAGCGGCGCCAGTGTTCTGGAGGCCATGGACATAAAGGCCTGGGGTCGTCGTCGCCTGGTCATCAGGGGCATAATCGGAAACGCATTGTTTTGCTGGACGGAAAAAAAATTTGGAACAGCTAAAGTAAACGAGGCAAAGATGACGGACTTTTTCGCGGCAAGTACAATTAATTTAAGAGCTCCCGCCCAGGGCTTGCCACCGACCGCTATTGGTAGCTCACAGGGGCACAAAACAGACCTCATTAGCGCGCTTTGACGGTGTTACAAAAGCACCCCCCCAAGAAGACCGATCTTCTTGGGGGGGTGCTCTGTTATATTCAAAAAATCAGCCGCCTTGTCTGCCGTCTACTCCCATTCGAAGGAAGGCAGGAAGATCAAGGTCATCGAGATCCAGAGGCGAGTGACCTTCGGATAACCTGACGCAATCGGCTGTTGACGGTGAGCCGAGCGCACTCATTTTTTCAGCTAGAGCCAAAGCCTCATCAATTCTGCGGTCAATCTCATCAGAGACTACGCCAGGATTTGGTGTGTCAAAATCCCAAGAAAAATCTTCCGAGGCTAATATTGCCCCAGCGCGGATTTCGTCATCAAGGGCGTCCTGGGACCCCCAGGAAAAGGCGCTTGAAGTCACTTCTACAGACGGAGTTTCTGCCATGCCACCAGCATTTTCAAAGAGCTGCTCTGCCAAAGACGGCGAGGAAGAGGGCCTTTCATGAAACACAGGGGTTCCGGGGGCGTCAAACCGCTCTATTGACGAAGAAGAAATGTCATCAGACGCAGCCATGTGTGGCCTATCATGCTCGTCAACAGTCCAATTTGCGAGAGTCGAGGCCTCCAAGGCAACATCAACGACTGCCGCCAGTGAAGCGGGGTCGGCCGTGTTGCTAAATGGGGTGGCAGGTGCACGGTTGATCTGGGAGCCGAAGGTGTTAAAAGAGGTCGTCTCACAGAGGCCCTCACCGAATGAGGCGAAATCATGACCGGCTTGTGGTCTTAGGACGTGATGAGAGGCAGGACTGTTGAAATGCGTCACCACGGGTGAAACTACGCCAGCTTGGACAGCCGCAATTGGGTTTAAAGGTCCAGGGCGGTCACGGGCATTGATTTGCCCTACGGGGCTTGTAAGCCTAGGTGGGGCAACTAACCGTTGCGGCGCCTGCGTACTATGGCCAACACCTCTTGCTGCTGGAGGTGGTAGAGTTCGACCCGCGCTATGAAGGTCATCGGCCGGCAAACCATCTTCAACCGGAAATCCAGTGGCAATGACCGTAATACGGATCTCGTCACCCAGCTCAGCATCAATGACGGCACCGAAAATAATATTCGCATCCTCGTGAGCGGCCTCTTGGATCACCATACAGGCGTTGTTTACCTCCATGATGCTGACATTGGTGCCGGCGGTAATGTTAATAAGTATGCCAGTTGCGCCTTCGATATCTACATCCTCAAGGAGAGGGGATGCGATGGCTTGTTTGGCCGCGCTAAGTGCCCGGTCAGCGCCAGCGCCGTAGCCGATACCCATCAACGCGTGACCCATACTGCTCATTACGGTCTTTACGTCCGCAAAGTCGACATTAATCAGGCCGGGAGTATTAATAATGTCACTGATACCGCGTACGGCATTGACCAGAACGTTGTCAGCGAGTTTAAACGCGTCAAGCATACTTAGATCCGGGGTCGCTATCTGAAGGAGCCGTTGGTTTGGAATAGTAATAAGCGTATCAACACATTCGCGAAGCCGGGCGACGCCCTGCTCAGCATGCTTACGACGCCTTTTTCCCTCAAAGGCAAATGGTTTGGTTACAACCGCGACAGTCAGCGCGCCGAGTTCCCGCGCAATTTGCGCGACAACGGCAGCGGCGCCTGTTCCTGTTCCGCCACCCATACCGGCGGTGATAAACACCATGTCAGCATCACTTAGAAAGGCTTGCAGCTCTCGGCAGTCTTCAAGGGCAGCGTCGCGGCCAATATCAGGATCGGCGCCCGCGCCCAGTCCTTTAGTAAGATCTTTACCGATTTGAATTTTATTGGGGGCCAACGATGCGGCCAGAGCCTGAGCGTCTGTATTGGCCACAATAAAGTCCACACCCTCAAGTCCTGAGCGAATCATAGTGTTAACTGCGTTACCGCCGCCACCACCAACACCAATAACTTTGATTTTCGCGCCAAATGCGTTGAAAGACATCACCAACCTCCTTGTAACGTTGTTACCGTAGCGGAATTAATTCACGCAACTTATTGAATCAAGAAAAAATAACTTAGGATCATAGTTAAAATTATAATGACCGCCAAAACTCCGTGTCAACTTTTTGGCGTAAATAAGAATGATAGATAACTATTTATCTGGAAAGTTCGGAAAGCCATGTCCACAAGGGGCGCAGTCGGGAGAGAGGCCTGGCGTCACGCTCGACCTGAAAAGCGGCTAATTCCGCAAGCGCGGCGCGGCCGTGGCTTAAGACAGAAAGCCAAGCAGAGCCGACACTTACCATGGGGTTTTGCGAGGAAAGACCCAAATAGGCCTCCAGGCTCTTATTGGAAAGCTGGCAGACAAATGGCTGGCCGCAGTTAAATGCCTTTCCTGATACCGAGGCAAGCCCAGTCAGTTGCGAACCACCTCCGCAAAAGAGCAGGCCGCCGTCAAGAGCGCGTGCGTACAGGGCGAAATTTTTACCGGCCATGCCTAAGATCTCTAAAACCCGAGGCCGCAAAAATCTCTGCATATAAAGGGCGTTACCGGCGGGCACTTCCGCTATAGGCGACACGCCATGGGCCAGCTTTAAAGCCTCTGCGGAATCCTCTGGGCAATCGAGACCCGCCATAAGATCACGGGTTATGTGATGACTTCCAACCGGAAGGCTAAAAACTTTTTGGAAATGGCCACCGATCATGACCGCGCCAGTGGAGGTACTGTGCCCTAAGTCAATAAGGACAGCGTTTTCTGCCTCTGGCCTAAGATATTTCAGCGCCCTGGCCAATCCGAGTCCGTTTGAACGGAACTCCGAAACCTCAACGCCAGCAGCGTTCATACCAGAAAGTATGTCGGCAAGTATAAGCTTCGGGTGAGTGGCGAGCATAATCTGAAGGCTAACTCCGCGCCCCGCGCTACCGAAAGAGAGCATGCTCAAAGGGCTATCGTCCAGGCGGGCAGAAACAACGAGGGAATCAATCACCTCGTCAAGATCACCGGACGCGGTGTCAACGGCCGAGTCTAGAATGGCCGTGTAGTCAGAGGACCCATATGTCCCGCTTGTCCGATGCTGCAAGGACTTAAGCACATAACGGGTATTAAGATCCGAGATATTTACAATGGCTTTGTAACGGGAGGGCGCGAGTCCGGCATCCTTGACTAGAGCTGCGACGCTCTCTGAAAACTGGCCGGGAACAGTGACCTTGCCTTTCGCATACCCTGAAATAGGCTGCTGAAATAATTTGAAGGTGCCGCTTTCATTGTCGATGACCAGAAGGCGGCAGGCCGCGTGGCCGAGGTCAAAGAGCGCGATTTTTTTTTCACGGTTATTTAAAAGTCCTATCAAAGCTTTTTTTCCTTAATAAAGGCTTTGCCTTCATAGTCCAGCTCAATACGGGAGGCGACGACGCCATCACGTTTAAGGCCATCCAAGATACCGCGAAGTTTTTTGAGCTTATAGTCAAACGGTTTGATTCCAATGACGATCTCCGTTTGATCAGCCAGTAAAATTGAAAAACCCCTGAATTTTTGAAAATTGATCGACGATAGATCTACACCAGCCTCGATCGCCCGTTGCCAGATGTCGACGGCCTCGAGCAGATGCCGCTTTTCCTCGTTGCTTGTGACAACGCGTTGAGACGAGTCGATACTGGCGCCCGGACTTTGGTTCAATATTCCGCCCACTAAAACACTGGGATGGGCGCCTGTTTGATTTCCGGAAGCATCATTGGCGTCTCCGTAGACTGTGCCATCAAGGGTTAAAAATCTTGTCTTGCCTCCGACGGAGGCGAGCAGGGCGGGCCGGCGAAGCTCCGCCGAAAGAATAATCGTGTCGGCCAAAGGCCGAATCACTTTCACGGCATCCAGCATTCCGAGACTCTCCACTTGCCGGGCCAGCACAGAAAGTTCGGTTGGATTCCCAGTGCGCAATAGCCGTGACGCGAGCCGGTATACTTCCCGTGATATGTCATCAGGCAGTGGGGTGCCGCTTTTTGATGTCACTTCAATCCGCCACTCTCTGGGCGCCAGAACAATTACAGAATTCAGGTATGAGGTGACCTCATGAGTTTTGTCGAGAATTCTAATACTCAGACCCCATAAGAGCGTAAGAATAAGAACCCCGACTAGGCCCTTTGCCGCCAGCGACCAAGAAAAAAAAGTGTCATTTTTTGCCGAGCGTTCAGATGATTTAACGCGCTGCTTGTCCAGAATGGAGCGCTTTTTACTGCCACGAGGCTTTAGTGCACGAAACATGGGCCGCCTCCATAAAAAGTTTGGATCAGAAATCTACCGGCGCTCGGAAAGATCCTTGGCTACAAGCCACACATCTCCGGCTCCGATGGTCACGACTAAATCATTATTTAGGTCTATGATGGATTTTACCAAGTCTGCTCCCGCTTTCAAAGTCGGAGCGAAAAAAGTTTTAGCTCCGGAGCCTTTAGAGATGTCCCGGGCAATGGTCTCCGCCTCATAGCCAGAGATAACAGGCTCGCCTGCGGCATAAACAGGCAAAACGACTACGACTACCGATTTGCCCTTAAACGCGGTTACGAAATCCTCGTAAAGGCTTGATATTCTGGAATAACGATGTGGCTGAAACACCGCGACAACACGGCGCTCGGGAAACGCGTCGGTAAGACCGGCAAGAAGGCTGCGAATCTTTCCCGGATTGTGTGCGTAATCATCAAATATAAGAGCGCCAGAAACCGAGGTGTAAGGCTGAAGCCTGCGCTCAATGCCCGGAAACGACTCCAGGGCAAGACAGGACGTCTCCGCGGGTTGATCCAATAGTAACAAGACGCAAATGGCCGCGAGCCCATTGAGCACGTTATGTCGTCCAGGGAGGGGCAGTTTAAATTGACGCCTAAAGCCATGGTTGAGAAACGTAGCGGTTGTCTTCAGGCCGCTAGTGGCGGTCTCAAGCAGTCGAAGATCTGATCCAACGGTCCCGCCGAAGCTGAGGCGCTTACCGCTAAACCCGGCTATAGCACGCGCTACAGACGGCGAGTCTTGCCAGTAAACAAGAGTCCCCTCCGCACAAACATTTGCGGCGTACGACCCAAAGGCACCCTCCAACCGCTCAATCGTTTGGTAGAAGTCCATGTGATCGGGCTCGATATTATTTAAAACAGCGATAAATGGGCTGTAGCGCAAAAAAGAACCATCTGACTCATCGGCCTCGATAACCAGAAGCTCCCCTTTCCCACGATGATAGGAGGACCTTCCATCAGCAAAGGGGGCTCCTATAATCCATGAGGGGTCTAGTCCAAGCCCCTCAAGACCATGGGCAACAAGGGCTGAGGTGGTCGATTTTCCGTGAGTGCCTGCCACGGCAATGGTTTTGAAGGCCGAAGTGATACGGGCGAGCAGCAGGCTTCGGTGAAGAGTGACCTTTGCCCTCAAGCTCGCCTCCCGTAACGTTGGGTGGCCCGCGGGAATTGCGCTCGAGAAAACAATTGTCCCGGCTTTAGCGATCAAATCAAGATCTTCACGCGAGCCTTCGGCCGCAAACTTTACAAGTGAGCGTCCAAAAGCAGGAGTGAGATCACTACCGGTAACCGCGCACCCAAAGGTAGCGACGAATTCAGCCAGGGGTCTCATGCCGGATCCGTTGACTCCAACAAAGTGAAGGGGAGCTAGCGCGGCTAGCTCCTCGACCAGGTCAGTATGGTTGTTTTTTATGGTCATTGCAGGTCAGTCGTAAAAGTAAAGCTGTTGTGACAAGGCTCATGAGAAGACTGCTGGCCCCGCTACTTATAAATGGCAAGGGAATTCCTTTGGTAGGGAGTAGTCCCATCGCCACCCCCATATTGATCGCCCCTTGAAAGCCAACTGTCGCGGTTAAGCCAAACGCAAGGTACATTTGAAATGGGCGAACCTGCAAGAACGCGATGCGAAAGCCTAAGAAACAGTAGTACGCGAACGTCAGACACAAAAATGTAACGCCTAAAAACCCCAGCTCCTCGGCGAGAACAGCAAGTATGAAGTCTGTGTGCGCCTCCGGCAAAAAAAACAACTTTTGCCGACTTTCACCGAGGCCTAACCCAAAAAGGCCACCGTTTTGAAACGCGAGGTAAGACTGGATAATCTGAAAGCCCCCTCTTTGGATCTCAGCCCATGGATCCAAAAAGCTTGTCAATCTGGCTAACCTGTATGGTTTCATAGCGATCGCGATAGTCATTCCGGAAAGGGCAGCTGCAAGAGAGCCAAATATGTACCGCCAGTCCAACCCGGCAACGAATAGCATTCCGAGAAGCACTAACCCCATTAAAACAGTTGAGCCGAAGTCAGGCTGTCGCATCATAAAAACAGCAAAAAAACCGAAAATCGCGATATTGGGAAGAATTCCTGTTAATAGCGAATTTACATGAAAATTTTTCCGGGAAAGATTTTTCGCGAGAAAAAATACCAAAGCCAGCTTCGCGCACTCAGAGGTTTGAAACCTGAATCCCCCGAACGAGATCCATCGGGCCGCACCGCCCCCGGATTTGTATACGCCAGGGACGAAAATAAGCGCAAGTAAACCCAGGGAAATAACCAAAAGCGGCAAGGCCACCCTCTCAATGACGCGCATGGGGATCTTGGTAATAAAAAACATGAGAAGAAGGCCCGCAAGGGCAATGGCGCCTTGTTTTCTGATGAAGATAAACGCGTCATTAAACTGCTGCTCGCCCTTTAATGCGCTCGCCGCGTACACCATGATAAGCCCGGTCATTATAAGAAGCAGTGTAGTCGCGACAAGAAGCCGGCCGGCCTTGGCCAGCTTCTCCGCGTCAGATTTTGTGGTTAAGCTTGAACCTAGTGACATCTCTAACCTCGCGTGTAATTCAGAAACCGCCGGAATTAAATCGTAGAACGAGCTCATTAAAAACCGTGCCGCGATGCTCGAAATTCTTAAACTCATCAAAACTGGCACATCCCGGGCTGAATATCAGGTCACATTTATTGTCTCTTGCCACACGAAGACCATGCAAGACGGCATCACTCATTTTCTCAAAACTCTCAACAGGTACCCCTTTAGGGGCGTCGTCTTTGATGGCGAGGCGCGAGGACCCAAATGTGACAAGCAGCCGTAATAGCTCTCTTTTATCGGCAAGAGCGAGATACGACTCGCCCTTTCCCTGGCCGCCCATCAAGAGAACCGCCGGCCTTGTTGCCATGCTTAGGGCTGACATTGTGCTTTCGAGATTTGTCGATTTGCTGTCATTTACAATTATGCGGGAGTCACTTTTGAAAATTACCTCACAGCGGTAGCTTAGTGGTCGGTAGCTCGCTAGAAGCGGCAGTAAGGACCTCGCGTCACGACCAGTGATCTCCGCCCCTAGTAGCGCTGCCATGAGAGCGTTCACGTGATTGTGGGCACCAGCGACACCCAACAAATTCAGGTCTACAAAATGGCCCCCGAGCTCACAGACGCCATTATTCACGGCTCGATACTGGGCACCGGCCGGGAGAGAGGAGTCTTTAGACGTCGAACCAATTATGACCACCCGGCAGTCTGGCCACTTGGCGCCAACCTCACTTGCGTAGCGGGCGACATCTTCCATCACAACGAGCAAACTTGAGGGAGTAAGCCATTCGGTGACGCGCCATTTCGCCGCGAAATAATTTTTCATGGTTTTGTGTCTGGCGAGATGATCAAAAGAGAAACTGGTTATAGCGGCGGCTCGAGAAGGCCAGTGTAGGCTTCCCTCCAGTTGGTAACTGGACAACTCAACAATTGCGGTGTGAGATGACGATTCCTCCCGAAAAAATAACGCGGTTGGGGGTAGGCCAATATTTCCACAGGCGACGGCCGGTAACCCCAATTGCCGGAATATATGCTCTGTCATTGCGACGGCGGTGGATTTGCCGTTGGTACCAGTAACGGCGATGATATTTCCACGGTAGCGGTCAAAGCCGAGATCAATTTCGGTAATAACGTCCTTACCGAGCTTTCGGGCGGCCAGAGGCACTTCATGATCCAGAGGGACGCCGGGGCTTATAACAACGGTGGAGAGGAGATCCCAAGGTATGTCAGACCGATTAATTACCGTTACCGAGCCCCCAATACTCTCAGGCAGGGTAATTTCCCTGTCGTCACTTAAATAGACCGTCTCGCCATAGTGGGCGAGGTGGGCGGAAGCAGCTAATCCACTACGACCAGCACCAAAAACAAGCCATCGGCGGGGTTTTGTTAGACATTTTAAAGCCTCTTCCTCGTCGCTGAAATGATGCTTTGTCTGACCAATAATTTGATAATTTTCGTGCCCTTTGCCGGCAATCAGGATTTTTTTTGTAGCCCCGCCCTTACTAAGCGCGACTTGAATCGCTGTCCGGCGATCGACAATTTTATGACACTCGGTCGAAGTGATCGCCCCGGAAAACACCTCGTCAACAATGGCTTCAGCGCTTTCAGAACGAGGATTGTCACTTGTAACAAAGACCTCTTTCGATAGCCGGGACGCAATGTCGCCCATAATGGCTCGCTTTGACCTGTCCCGCTCTCCGCCGCAACCAAATACGGTCGTGACAGATATTGTCCCTTGCGAAAGCGTTAGTATGGCTTTCTCAAGGGCATCAGGTGTATGGGCGTAGTCAATGTAGACAAGCGGGCGCCAAGGTGATTTTAGCGGCGTCACAAGTTGTAGGCGTCCCGGCACGGCCGTAACCGGGGACTTTGCCAGCAATGTCTCAAGGGCGGGGAGAGATTTTCCTGACATCTGGGAAACAATAATGAGCGCGGCGGAGACGTTTTCGGCGAAAACATCTCCCACCATGGGTGTCATGACAGATATCCAATTGCTATCCTGGGAGGCGCGCACCGAAATCCGGGAAAAGCCAGAGACATAACTCGACTGTGATCGTACCGTGAAATCAGGGGCTGGTGAGGTAAGGCGATTTTCAATCGAGTAGGTGCTCTTTAATGGGCCTTTGCCGGTGGTTGAGCACAAAAACTCCCGGGCCATGGGGCGGGCCGCAATGGAGTGATGAAAAAGCGCGAAGCCGTCAGTTGATAGCTGCCTTGTGAACAGAGTCATTTTGGCAGCGAAATAATCGTCCATGGTTGGGTGAAAATCCAGGTGATCCTGGCTAAAGCTCGTGAACGCGGCAGCCGCGAACGCTATGGGCCATACTTTGCCCTGTACCAGGCTATGGCTGGAAATTTCCATAACGACATGGGTGATGGACCTTGTCACAAGCTCGGCAAGCAGGGGGTACAACACATCGGGGTCTGGTGTTGTGTGGCGACTTTCGCGGTGTGTCTCACCGATATAAAATCCAAGGGTACCAATGGTGGCGGACGGGATTTTCAGAGCGTCCAGGATGGACTTAATCATCCAGACGGTGCTTGTCTTGCCGTTGGTGCCAGTGATGCCGATCATGAGTAGTTTTCGCGACGGGTGGCCCGCGAAATATGACGCTAGCTGGGCCCAGGCCGCCCGGGTTGAGGTGACTCTTACAACTCCAAAGGGGGCGTGGGAGATTTCCACGGCAGGATCTTCGATGATGGCGAGTGAAAGGCCCGCGGGCGCATTTTCCAAAAAAGAGTGCCCGTCACGACTTCCGCCCCGGATGGCACAAAAAACGTGTGTCTCCGACAGCTTTCGCGAGTCGGCGACGACACCCTGATACGGGCCCGTATGCTGGGGTTTCCGAGTAATAACTGGCTGAAGTCCCGCGGAAGACAGCTCAGAAATAATCGCGTCAAAGTTTGCGGGGCAGTTTGTCATTAAGTCCATCTTTTAGCGCCGCGCGGCGGATCTGGGGCCGTTCAGTGCCGCGCGCGACAGCGGCGGATTTGGAGACTTTATCAGGCGCAACATTTAAATATCTTAAGCTTCGTTCGGCTATTTCGGAAAACACAGGCCCAGCCAGAAGGCCTCCGTAAGCGGGCCTCACAGCAGGCTCGTCAATCATGACGTAGATAACAAGATAGGGATCAGCGACAGGGGCAAAGCCGGCAAAGCTAGAGACCCGCTTCTCCGAGGAATATGCCTTCAGAATGGGGTCTACTTTCTCGGCCGTCCCGGTTTTGCCTCCCGTAGTATAGTCTATGGTGGCCGCAAGGTGCGCGGTTCCATGGGGATCCGTTACAACCCGTGAAAGGATTTGCCGCATCTGCCGCGCGGTTTCAATAGAAATAACGTGGGACGTTGCCTCTGGCGACGCCGCGTAAACAATGTCGCCACTCGGACTGGTGATCCTGTCTACAAGGGTGGGGCGCATTAAATTACCACCATTCGCGATAGCCCCGTAGGCCATGGCCATCTCAAGCCCAGTAACCGTCATGCCCTGGCCAAACGCGACATTAGCGAAGCGAATAGGCTTCCAGGTGGAAGGGCTCGCGATGTGCCCTGTCATTGAAGATGGAAACGAATCCGGAAGCGAAAGTCCTCCGGAGAATCCAAATTTATGAAGGGCTTCGAAAAGGCCCTCTTTGCCGAGGCGTTCAGCGATCTTAAAAATTCCAATATTACTAGACCGTATAATCACCTCAGCGGTAGTCAGAGTTGAGGCTGGGTGCTCGTCGTGAAACACTACGCCACCAACCCGGTAGACACCGTTTTCACAATTATGAAGTTCCTCGGGGCTAGACTTTTTGTGTTCAAGTGCCGCCGCCACAACAAAGGGCTTCATGATGGAGCCAGGCTCAAACAAATCTAAAAGAGCGAAATTTCTCATGTGCTCAGGTTTCGCGAGAGCGACGTTATTGGGGTCAAACGTAGGAAAGTTTGCAAGTGCCAGAAGTTTTCCAGTGTGCGGGTCGGTAACTATGGCAAAGCCGCTTTTTGCGCGGGCCGATTTAACACCGTTAGCAAGGGCTTCCTCCGCGATTTCCTGAATCGCTAGGTCAATGGTGAGTTGTATTGAATGCCCTGGGAGATCAGGGGCCGCGAGATCACTGGAGTAGAGGATTGTACGACCGCGGGCGTCTTTGGACGGCCTGACGGCGGAGGCCTTGCTTGCGAGGATGCTTTGGAACTGTTTTTCAATCCCCATCAAACCCTGATTATCACTACCGACAGCGCCGATAAGGTGTGCCGCGACAGACTGGAGCGGGTAAAGCCTGGAGGCTTCGTTTACAAGGTAGAGGCCTTTTAATGAGAGGGCATCTACTCGTGCCGCTGCAGAAGGTTCGACTTTTCGTTTTAGCCAGGCAAAGTAGGCCTTCTTTTCGGCGATCTCTAGAATTTTTTCCCGCGGCAAGTCCAAGATCTGCGACAGCTGTTTTAATTGCGGAGTGTTCGGAGTGAAAACGCGGGGATTTATAGCGATAGAGGGTTTTTTGAGGCTAATGGCGAGGGGATGGCCGTTACGGTCAAGCACGGGGCCACGGTAGGGCGCCAGCTCCAGGTGCTGCTCATACTGCCGCGACGCGATGCGGCGAAGGGCATCGCCGGAGGGTGGCCAGAGCTGAATAATCGCGGCACGAATAATTAGGCCGCCGAAAATGGCGAGCAGGATAGACGCCAGAACGGAGGCTCTGGCGATGTCAAAACCTTGTCGCCGGTCGTCCGCCCCCCCAGAGGCGCGGATTGCGAACAGGCGTGAAAAAAAGTAACGCGGGTCGGGTTTTTTCACTTTTTAGTGGCCCCCTTGGAGTCGTCAGAGGAGGCTCCCTGGGCCAGGTCTTCTAGCCTTTTTTTGGTCGTCATTCGGGCAAGATCTCCCTGGAGAGTGCTGCGTTCCTCTAAGAGCTTGCCCTCCGCTGTTTTAAGCTTGCCAAGATCATAGGCCACGGCGGTCGTGATGCTACGAAAGTGAACCCGGGCAAACGCGGCGGCCGACAAGACCAGCGTCCATAGAATCGCTAAACGTACGGTGAGACGGTGCATAGAGCCTCCAGGTCACAGTAAAACCGACTAAATTTGATATTCACTAAACTATTATAGGGCATTCCATAGTTAAACGGATAGCCCTTAGCTTGGCACTTCTGGCTCGTGGGTTGGATCGAACCTCGTTTTCGGTTGGCATTTGGGGAAAAGGCTTGATGACCTCCGCAACGGACTCTGAAAGGCGGTCTATGTCGGCACTAGTCAGGGGGATGTCACGGGGAAGGGACTGCCTCTTTGTTTTACCGGTTAATGTCAGCATAGACACCTTTGTGAGCCGGTCTTCCAGGGAGTGAAACGTAATAATTGCTAATACGCCACCGATGCGAAGCACAGAGGGAGCGCTGTTGAGCAGACTTTTTAACTCACCGAGCTCATTATTTACGTAAACCCGGAGTGCCTGAAACGTTCTGGTCGCCGGATGCTTGCGGCTCGCTTCCTTCCAGAACACTTTACTCGCGATCAGGTCGGCCAATTGTTTTGTGGTCTTAAAGGGGCTGGTATCTCGTCTCTCACAAATAAGTTTGGCGATAAACCTCGATTTTGGCTCTTCACCAAACTTAAATATTACGTCGGCAATGTCCTGCTCAGTGGCCGAGGCAAGGAACTCGGCGGCGCTCTCGCCTTGACTTTGATCCATGCGCATATCAAGTGGGCCGTCGTTCATAAAAGAAAAACCCCTGGCGGCAATATCAAGGTGGTGGCTTGAGACGCCGATGTCGGCCAGGACACCGCTTACCCGTCCGATCAAATCAAGTTTTTTAAGTTGCGACGAGAGCTCGCCAAAAGGGGAGTGAATCAAGATGAGGCGACCCGAGCTAATGTCCTTTGAGAAACGGACCTTAGCGTTATCGATGGCGATTATGTCCCGGTCAAAGGCAACCACCCGGCCGGTAGGGCCGACTAATTCAAGCATTAAAGCGGTGTGGCCACCGCCACCCAGCGTACAGTCCACTAAAATGGAGCCTGCCTCTGGCGATAAAATGTCAACGGACTCTCGAAAAAGGACGGAGACATGCTGATAGGAATTGGGAAATGAATCTGATGTCAAAAAATGCCTCATATGGCTTGAATATCAATCAGTCCCGCATTTTAAGCGGACAACCTGAAATCAAAATTAATATTGCCGGTCCGGGTGAGTTTATAGCATAGGGGCGATCAAAAACAATAAGCGGAAAGATTTTTTTGAGGGTTGATTTCTACTCGACGGCCTTTTTTGCCGCGCGCGAGCTTGATCTACCTGATGAATCAGAGATGATAAAACACCGGGGAGCGACTGCCGCGCAGACGTTTTGCGGGGCTCAAGCGTGATCAGTCGGGTGGGGCTATTTTTTTAAGTGGCGCAGCCGTGAATCCCTTGCCCATTGTGCCGCGCTCGCCAGCGCCTGAGAATTAAAGTAGGAAATTTATTTGCCGAGAACCTAAACGTCGTTTTTTATTTTTAACTTTTATGGGAGGTAGACAAGATGATGTTTAAATGGAGACGTCACATAGTCGTGACGGCCTTCGCCGCGATGGCCCTGGCGCCGCTTGCTGGTTGTTCCAGTCAGCAGCAGCAGGCCACCGACGAGGTAGCAGCAGAGGAAGGGCAGGATGGCGAGGGAGACGGTGGGCAGCAGGCTGCCACCAGCGCCCAAGGAGACGCTGGGGCTGGCAATGAAGCGGCAGCAACCCAGCAGGCGGCAGGAAATCCGACAGAGAGCGCACCAGCAGGAGGAGAGAATGTTGTCTCTAACAATGCGGCCGCGGCAGGATCGGCGAATGGCGATCTACAGGAAATTATCACTGAGATGAATGGTGATGGCTCCGCGAAAACGGCAGCTAGTGACTCTGGCGCAAACGCAGCACCAGTGGCGGAAGCGGCGGCACCGGATCCAGCGGCGGTAAATACGCCGGCATCAGCGGCGGTGGCTGCAGCACCAGTGGCGGCTCCTGCGGCACCGGGCCTTCCTGAGTCAGGATCTAAGATGGCATATGTGGTTGAGGCTGGTGATACACTGGCCAAAATCGCGACCAAGATCTATGGAGATCAAAAGCGCTGGAAGGACATCGCGGGCCTAAGTGGACTTGATAACCCAAACCACATTTATCCTGGTGACTTGGTGTACTACTCTCTGGATGACGCAAGCAAATCGTTTGCATCTAACTATGAGGGCATTAAGCGTTCGCAGGAGACAGTGCGTGAAGGCGATACTCTCGCCGGAATCTCAAAGCGTGTGTATGGCAAATCAAACCTTTGGAAGCATATCTGGCGTCAAAACGATCACATCGACAACCCTGATAAGCTTACAGCCGGAATGATTGTATTCTACATGGATAAAGGCTCGATCAAAACAGCTCTGAACAGCATCAAAAAAGCGGAATTCTCAAAATTATCAGTGTCTTTGGTCAAAAAAATTCAGAAAACAACGAAACTTATTTCGGTAGCTAAAACAATGTTTACAACCAACGCATTAGCCGTTATCGCGGCAACTGTATAATAGATCTAACCCGAAGCGAGACTGGCACATCGCGAGGTTGCAGAAACAAGACGGAATCGCTAGACGAACACAAACTGGCACCTAAAGAGACTAAATACTTTGTATCTTAAGGCGCGATCGTTAAGGGAACCGTAGAAAGCCAGAAAAATTAATCGATGCGAGCAAGGTTTATTGAATAGTGCAATCCAGTTAAGACGATTTTGTTGTTTCAGCGAGCCACAAGTATAAGGCGCCACCCGGGTAGACTGGCATGTATGAAACATTAAAATGAGATGACCACGATAGCGCAGCTAAACTTTGTTCTTAAATCACTTTAAAAATCAGCTAATTACGACTTGATTCATCACGACAGTCCCGTATGACTATTCACCTGACCAATCAAAATTATGACCAGTCAACATGACGTAAAGCCCTGCCTAGTCACCTGCCTAATCAACTAAAGGTCTAAAAAACTCAAATCGAGACCCCAACCACGGATCGTGTTTTTTAACACCTCGGAAGCGTGGACAACGGCTCCGTCGAGCAACACGGAATTTTCAATCCTCGCGGCCGTTCCAATTTTTGCGCCCGGGCTGACAACCGATTTATTATCGATGACGATGGAGGGGTCGTGGATCGAGACGCGGCTTAGAGGCGCCTCACCTAGGAGCTGTTTTTTCTGACGTGCAGGCATGGCCGCTACGAGGAGATTTGTCTCCCAAAGAGATCTCGGTGTCCCAATATCTGCCCAAAACCCCTGGTACTCAACGGCCGCGATTTTATGACCGGCTTTGATTGCATTATTAAAAGCTAAAATTACATCATACAGTACGGGCTCCTTTGGCAGGAACTCTCGCAGCCCAGGCTCGGTGACATAGGCGCAGGCAAACCCAGCCTCACGAAGATTGGCCTGAGCTAGAGGAAGATCGGCTTTTTTAGCGATATTTTCAACGTAGCCCGATTCGTTAATCCAAACGGAACGACCGCCATCTTCAGGGGGAGTTTTTCGAATAGCCATTGTTACGAGACGGCGGGATTGTTGATGCCTCGTCACGAGGTCATTTAGCGGTAAATCACTCAAAATATCACCGTTGTAAACTAACAGAGGACTTTCGCCCCACCAGTTTGAAACCGCAGCGAGGGCTCCACCAGTCCCGAGAATGTCAGGGCTCTCGTGGGATAAAAAAAGCGTTTTCGCCCCCAGACCGAGGAAATGCGTCCCGACATAGTCTTCCATTATCGCGGCGAGGTGGTGTGTATTTACAGCAAGATCATTGCTGCCCGCCAAAACACATCGCCGAACCGCGGCATTAATAAGTGGGACATTCAATACCGTTGCCAGAGGCTTTGGAATGGTGTTGGTCAGAGGACGAAGCCTTGTTCCGAGACCGGCAGCCAGGACAAGTGATTTCAGAGCTTTACCATGTTTATCACCCACAATACCGACTCCCGTCTAGTGGTCAGCCTCGTCTTCGATGACCGGAGCCAGCAAGATTCAGTGCAGGAACAGACGAGCTGGCTGTGTGCGTTCTATCGGGAAGTGTCTTGGCCAAAATATGAAGAAGACGACCGCTTAAAAACGGCCAACGCCCGTCTTGTACTCCGGCATCAAATAGAGTTTGCAGGGCTGGCGCGACGTTTTTTATATAGTCACCTTTGTGTTTATCCACAGTAAGGTAGCCAAAGCTTCCAATAGCTTTTAGTTGTCTTTGGAGAAGCATAGGACGCCACTCGTCTTTAGCCCTTGCGGCAGCCTGAGACTGCCCAAAAGCCTCTATAATTTCGAAGCCTTCATTGAGAAGTTGAAGCCGCGACTCCGGCGCAAGCGGCACATAGCTATCAAAAACTAAACTAACCAGATCATAAGAGGGTGGCCCGAGGCGCGCGTCCTGAAAGTCAATGACCGCGATAGAATTATTGTGAATCATGACATTGCGGCTGTGAAAATCCCGGTGGACAAAGTACCTAGATGCTGACGCCAAAAAAGTCGATATTGCCCTGATATCATTACAAAATTCCACCTCTTCCGAGGCAGAGAGGGTATAATGCGCCACGGGTTCCAGATATTTGGTTAGAAAAAAGCGCAGCTCCCACTCAAACCGCTCTTGGTCAAATGAACGGCTGGTCCAAACAGATCCCGGCGTGGGGTCTATTGAAAGAAAGTGCCCGACTGTTTGAAGGGCCTTGTTAAAAAAAGACAACACTTCGTTATGTTTGCCATTTTTATGAAGCTCCAAAGCCACTGACTCAAGCATAATATCGCCATAGTCATCAATAATTATCGCGGCGTGGTCGGCAAGAATCGCGACGCAGCCAGGTGCGGCGATCTGATTTGCGCGGAGGAGGTCAGAGATCTCAACCCAGTCGTAGCGCCCCCTTTTAAGATTTTCAGCGTCGGTTCCCGACAGCTGCATTAAAACAAGGCTCTTTGTTAGCTCTGGCGACCGAACTCGAAAATAACAGCGATCCGAGCCGTCTCCGGCGAGCCATTCCACCGTTAAATGATCAACGCCCAGAGCCTTCGCGATTGCAGCGGGGGGCGGGGGGCTAAGGCGACCTTTTAATTGTGTCATAAAGCGCTTATCCTGCTCAAAAAATTAGACCACAACAAATTGTACGACTGGACCAACCCCAACCGCAAGTCGTCCAGCGGGCGCGGTAAACAATTCCCCATCCAAGGTATAAAATTGCCGCCCCGATTCTGCCGCTATGACCGCCGTTGCGGCTGTCCGGGAGACTTTCCCAAAAAAACGACCTGACCGATTGCGGAGAAACGCAAAAACAAGCCGCCAGGGCAAGGAACTAGGCGACATTTCAAGGGACAAATACTGAAAGCGGCCGAGATCAGAGCTTGCCTCCGGGAACACGCGAAAACCGAGGGGTGCCTTCTCAACCGTACTTATCATCATCGCGAGGCTTTTTGACGCAGTGGGGCTATCCTGTCCGTCAAAGGCGACACGGTAAGACTCCTCACAAACGAGCGCACGGTATTTAGCTGGGGTAAAAACCCATTTAAAATAAATTTTTAATATCAGCATGATAGCGCCTGCAGGGCCGGATTTTTGCCTGTAAAATTCCTCTAGATACCGGGCTATCAAGCCGTTTCCAAAAAGAAACCCAGCCTGCCCACCGACTGATAGGGTGGCAAGAGAGCGAATCTCCTTTGGCCGAAGGCCGCTTTGACACTCAAGCATTCTGACGAGGATTTCTTCTGGCGTGCCCCGAATACCAAGATTATCGGCAAGCATATTTATGGTCCCGCCGCGTAAAACCAGAACCTTGGGGAGGTCTTTGGCGCCGTAGGCCCGGATGAACGCAGTCAAGGTTCTCGAAATAGTCCCATCACCACCATTTATGGCTAAAATTTCAATACTTTGCTGTTTAAAAAGCTGAGCAACGCGGCCAAGGTCATCGACGGAGTTCGTAATCTCCAGATTTCCGAACTGACCGACGATATACCCAAGGAGAAGGCCTCTGGTGGGCTTTTTTATATTCAGCTTAGAATTCGGATTCGTGATGATTCCAATACCGGCCATCTCGCGCAAACTCCAACCATCTGATAGAAAGGTTTGTTTAATATAGGCTCAGTCGGCCCTTTTGACAAACTGCAATGACGGAATCCTGGCGTGGCTAACAACAAAGATTATATTTCCCCAAATCTACCCGCTCTGCGGACAGAGCGGCTGCCAACGCCTCCGTCGCCGCTTCAGGCCTACATGCGTGAAATCAGCCGCTACCCGTTATTAACCCCGGCGGAAGAGTATGAGCTCGCCGTGGCACATTTTGATTTGCAGAGCAAAGACGCTGCCCAGCGTCTAATCACCGCCAATCTCAGGCTCGTAGTAAAAATCGCCAACGAGTTCAGGCAGGGACATGTGGGCTCACTTGATCTTATTCAGGAGGGTAACTATGGCCTCATGCAGGCTGTGAAGCGATTTAATCCATACAAGGGGGTCAAACTTTCTTCCTACTCTGCTTGGTGGATCAGGGCTTATATCTTGAAATTTTTGATGGATAACCGTGGGCCGGTCCGGATTGGCACGACCGCGGCACAGCGCAAGCTGTTTTATAATCTCAGAAAGGAAACGGAGAGACTTCTTCGGGATTATGAGACTGCGGACGTTAAGCTCCTGGCGGAAAATCTGGGTGTCAGGGAAAAAGACGTGGTCGCCATGCAGCAACGGCTGAATGCCACTGATATAAGTTTTGACGCCCCCATGGCGGACGGAAGCGGACGGCATAATTCCGAGGTTATTGAGATAGAAAGCCAGTCAAAATCAGCGGAAGAGGAGCTCGCCGACTCAGAGCTTCTGGATATTTTCGAGGACCACCTAAATGAATTCAGACAAACCCTTAAAGGGCGCGACCTCGATGTTTTCAAGGACCGTATGATGGCCGAGAAACCTCTGACACTGCAGGAAATTGGAGACAGCTATGGAGTCAGCCGCGAGCGGGCCCGTCAAATCGAGGCTCGTATCATGAAAAACCTAAAAGATTTCGTACGCAAAAAAGGCACCTTGGTTGAGCTGATGGATGATGAGCAGATGACTACCATTGATGCTTGAGTTAACCCTAAACGCGTGGCTGAGGCTTTAGATTGGCCCGCAGACTTTGTAGGGCTGACAGGGTTTTTTCTTTTTTTTCCTCAATCCGGGTCGCTGTATTCGCAAGCTGTTGATTGGCGCTGATCGCGCCAGCCGGCAATTCTGACAAAAAGCGACTTGGGAGTCTGGAGGTTTTCATTGTTCCAGAGCCCCGCTCCGCGGCCCAAGTCAAGACGGACCTCTTTTTGGCGCGCGTTAGAGCGACGTAGAAAAGGCGTCGTTCTTCCATAAGCCCATTAGAGTTGCTTGCGGAGTTCTTGTGGGGAAAAAGATCTTCTTCCATGCCGCAGACAATAACCGCGGGGAACTCAAGCCCCTTTGAGGCGTGCATAGTCATAAGTGAGACTCGGTTAGGCTTCCCATTTTCGTCGCGGTCACTGAAATCCCGGTCATTGAGAGTAAGGCGGTCTAGGAGTTCGTGAATATCAAGATGGCCCCGCTCCTTAAGTACATCTTGGGCCGCGCTCGCCAGCCAGCGGGGCAAGCTTTTCAGGGCGTCAATTTTGCGCTCAACGCTGGCCGCGTCTTTAACGTGATCGCGGATATCCCGGGTTAGCTGAAATCGCTTGATTATCTCATGGCCGAGCTTAGCGAGATCTTCGGCCGTGGAAACAGTCCAGCTACGCAGCGAATCAAAGTCACTTACAAACTGCTGAAGGCTTGAGAGGCTTTTTCCGGTGAGTCCAAGTGAAGTGGCGCTATCTTTCGCGACTCGCCAGGGCGAGGTTTGAGACTTTGTCGCGCACTCCTCAATTTTCTCCAGGGACTTAAGTCCGATGCCCCTGTTGGGCGTGTTAATGACGCGGTAAAATGCCAACCGATCGTCTGGTCGGGCCAGAAGCCTGATATAGCCCAGAAAATCTTTTACTTCTTTGCGCTCAAAAAAGCTGCTCCCTCCAAATGTCTCATATGGAATATTAACCTCCCTCAAAGCAAGCTCGACGGCGCGGGCCTGACTGTTGGCGCGGTATAATACGGCTATGTCGCCGGCGCGAAAGCCCTCTCCCATAAAGGACATGCACCTGGTCGCAATGAAACGAGCCTCTTCCTCCTCAGATGGAAGAGCGCTCACCTCAATTGGCCAGGAACCATCATTGGCGCTCCAGAGTGTTTTTTCTTTACGCCGGGTGTTATTTTTAATGACAGTGTTGGCGGCGTCGAGAATTACGTTTGTGCAACGATAGTTTTGCTCGAGTTTAATGAGCCTTGTTCCCGGGAACATTTTCTCAAACCGCTCCAGTGTCTCGAACAGAGCGCCACGCCAGCTATATATAGACTGGTCATCGTCTCCTACAGCACAAACATTATTATGCCCTGTGCCGAGGAGCTCAAGAACGCGAAATTGTGCGGCATTTGTGTCCTGGAACTCATCTACCATAAAATATCTGTAGCGATTTTCCAGTTGAGCCCTGACCTCAGGGAACTCCTCCAGAAGACAAACGGCCTTAAAAATACAGTCGTCAAAATCAATCATCCTATTCAGCTTAAGCTGTCTCTCGTAGAGCTCGTATGCCTTGACGAGAAGCTCCGGCTCGAGGCCAATGGAAATGTGAATTGCTCTCTTCGCGAAATCTGAAGGCTTAAGCAACGCGTTCTTCGCGCGGGAAATCTCGGCGTGTAAGACTTCCGCATTTATTGCCGTAAGAGCGGCCTCCTCCTGAAGAGCGCGCCGCAGAAGGTCTATTTGATCGGAGGTCCCCGCGAGAGAGAATTTCTTCGCAAGCCCGATCCGCTCGCCATATTCACGGAGAATGCTGAGACAAAAACTATGGAAGGTGCCAAGCTTCACTTTCGTCGCGGTTTTTTCGCCGACAAGTGACTCCAGTCTTTCCACCATCTCCCTGGCGGCCTTATTGGTAAATGTCATCGCCGCGATGGCTTCTGGAGCGATTCCACGAGAGATCATGTAGGCCATTCTCATGGTGATGGCCTTTGTTTTGCCAGTACCAGCTCCAGCCAATACGAGGACTGGTCCGTCAATAGTTTCTACGCATTGGCGTTGTTCGGCGTTGAGGGTAGACAAATCAATCATTAAAGGTATGCCTTAACTTTCCCGCTCTCTAATAAAACGCATGAAAAATCATAGCCAGGAGGGCGTGGGGTTTAAATACTCAGTCGCCTGAAAGTGCCGGACCAGAGGTCATCCACGGATATTTGCGACCAAAGATCTGTTTATGCCACATTGCGATTGATCTTGCACCAATCGATCAGTAGGTTTGATCCGGGTTATTAATGTCCCAGTTTTTGATTAGGAGAATTGATCAACATGTCGGCAGCACTAGCGATTTTTTTTGCGGGAATTCTTTTTTCAGGCAGCGCTTTAGCCCAGGCGGCGGGGCAGGCGGGACCATCCACAGTGGAAATGCTTATAATGCCGGCGGGATTCTTAATTATTATGTATTTTTTTATGATTCGCCCCCAGCAAAAAAGAGCCAAGGATCATCAGACCTTCCTTGCCGCCCTAAAGCCTGGCGATGAGGTGGTCACTTCAGGTGGAATTATTGGCCGCGTGAAGACCGTTGCCGAAGGGTTTATCAGCGTTGAGGTCTCGTCAAATACCGTCATAAAAGTCCTTAAGAGCGCCATTGAGGGCCATAGTCCGAAGGCTCTGGCGGCCCAGGCTGTAAAGGCCGAATAATGATTTTGGTGGTTTAGGGGCTCCTGTTAGGTGAACCTTACCTCCGATCTTGATAATATAATCTAGCGCTTTAGTTAGTGGGGTTCAAAACCACTGGCTGGTGTGTGTTTTATTTGTCTAAAACGCCGAGGTTAATCATGACTGAGCCACGTTCGATATTTTGCGTAGGGACAGTTTTAATACTCACGCTCCTGCCTGGGAGAGTCTTGTACGCCGGTGCGCCAGCTGTACCAGAGGAGTATGAGTCAACAGGCGGCCAGTCACTGGCTTTCGGCGGCTCAGTGGCCACGGGGCTCGGAGGTGCATCGGCTATTCGAGCAAATCCCGCCTTGATGGCGCTGGAGAAAGAATACTCGATTAATGGCGCTTATCACTGGCCAACAGCCGGTCGCGATTTTTACCAGGTTGGTGTGGTAGATGGTAAAACCAGCCCTATTGCCGCTGGTTTCACATATACTGGCGCGCAGGACAATTATCAGGGGCTTGCCTCAAATGCCAGGTCTCCAGACCCCGCCGCTAAGGGGCCGGACGTGGTAGGGCTATCTAAGGATAGTCCGGTTATCCGTAGGGCCGGACTCGCATTGGCGATTCCGTTGGGTAAAGTTTATCTGGGTGCCGGAGGAAGTTTTGTTGAGGCTAGGCCACCCACGGAAGCGCTAATGGAAGACTCAAACGCAACAATTAAAGGTTTTACGATGGGATTTGGTCTCGCGGGCCACCTTACTGAGGCCTTGCGCATAGGCTTTTCTGCGGAAAATCTCGCCAATAAAAAAGTCCAATACGCAGCACCGACATTTTATCGCGCGGGCGCCAGTTATTTCATGGGCAGCATCGCGTCGATACACCTGGATTACCGCCGCAGGGAGGCTGTGGCGATTTACGAGGGTCGGGCGGCCTCATTTACCTTGGAGGGTGACGGGGGCGCGAAGGCAAACGCGTTAAGCGAGGAGAACTTTCTGAACGCCAGCGCATCAATAAAAATCTATGACCTGCTCAGAGTCATAGTGGCTACAGGTCAGGCTCGGTCGGCTGAGCAGTCGGCGACGAGACTCGCGGGAGGTTTAGCGCTAGTTAATCAAAGCTTTAATTTTACTTATCAGGCGCTAAAACCAGATTTGGCGACCGACTCCGTCCATCACGCCCTTTCGCTCGGCCTTAATATTATGCTGTAGTGTCCGCGAGCTCATTCGCCGGGACGTTTTAAATCAGATCGCCCAAAAAAGAAAACGAGGAACCTCATGCGTTACCGACTTTCCAATGGAATGGAATTTGTTCTTTGCCCGCGAGTGGGAGCTAACGTTGTGTCAGTTCAGTGTGTGGTTTGGGCGGGGTCTCTCGACGAAATGACCCATGAACGCGGAGTGGCTCACTACCTTGAGCATATGCTCTTTAAAGGAACGGAGTCCCGGGGTGTAGGGCAGATAGCCTCCCTTGTAGAGGGGGCTGGCGGTGACATAAATGCGTATACAACTTTTGACAAGACCGTATTTTATCTGACGCTTCCAGCCGGCGAGGCGAAACTTGGCTTTGACGTACTCTCTGACGCGATTTTCTCGAGTTCATTTGACGGTGAGGAATTCAGGCGCGAAAAAGAGGTTATTTTGGAGGAAATAAGGCGGGGCAACGATGACCCGGGTGGACAAATTGGGCGAAAAATCTTCGCGGACATGTATGCGGGTACCGAAGCGGGCCGACCGATTATTGGCTATAGTGAGGAAGTTAAAGAATTTACCCGTGAGACGTTAGTCGATTTTTGGACGCGTTGGTACCGTCCGGAGAACATGTCTTTGGTTGTTGTGGGACAGATTTCAGAGGGTGACGCGATGGCGCTTGCCGAGAGTTATTTTGGTCAAAGAGCCCGGAAAGGCCCCGTCAATACCCGGTCAGGAAGTGGCCGACACGGTGGAATCCGTAGAGTGGCTGCAAAAGAGGTGCGGGCCGTTATTATTGACGGCGACTTCGAGCAAACTCGCCTGGATATTGCGATTGGCGCTCCGGCAGTCGACAGGCCAGACTGTGCGCTAATAGATACCGCAGCGTATATTCTTGGCGGCAGCGAGGTCTCTCGTCTGCAGCGAAGGTTAAAGGAGAAAGAGGCGATTGTGAACGCGGTTGGGGCATCTGCTTACACGCCCACGTTTGAGGGCGTGTTTGAACTGAGTGCCGCTCTCGAGCCTGGACATTTTGCTGCCGCGCTGAAGTCTATGGGGCGGGAGTTGGCTCTTTTGATGGGCTCTGAACCGGCAACTAATCAAGAGATAGAACGAGCCAGAGCCGCGTCACGAATTGGGCGCATACACCGCGAAGAAACGGTAGATGGTGTCGCGAGGGCGCTTGTCTCCGGGCTGGCAACATCGATGAAAGAGAAGTTTGAGGGCATCTATGATGGTCTTTTAAATGATTTCAAGCCTGAAGATTTGACTCTTGCTCTTCAGAGAGAATGGGATCTTGGCTCGGCTCTTATTGTTGTCTTATGCGATAAGGGGCAGCGTCCAAATGAGGCGGATCTTATCAGGGCGTTTAAAGACGGTGTCTCGGAGGGCCAAAAGAAAGTCGGTAAGAAGATGGGCGGGACGTTATCTTCAAAGCCCGCGGTGATCACCCATAAATTTAATATTGGAAATGGCATTCCCGTTGTTTACCGTCAGATTCCCGACGCGAGGATGTTCAGTATCGCGGCCGCGACAGAAGGCGGTCTCAGGGGCGAAGACATCTCGACAGCTGGAACATTTCACGCGACCGCCACTTTGCTGGGTCTTGCCACAAAAAGTAAGACCTATGACGTGTTCTCTGGAAGAATCGAGGACATGGGCACTGTGCTAGGGGGATTTAGCGGTAAAGACAGCCTGGGTTTTGAGATGCACTGTACGGAAGACCAGGTTGAGGAAATGACTAAATACCTTGCGGAGGCGATGCTTGAGCCGGCGTTTCCGGCAGAGCAGTGGGAATCCTATCGGAGAGAGACACTAGAGTCCCTGAAGCTTCAACAAGACAGCGCATCTTGGATTTGTATGCGCAGGCTTCATCAAGAGGTCTACGGCCGGCATCCCTATTCTTTGCCGATCTCAGGCATTGAGAAGACGATCAAACAATTCTCGGCCAAGGCCTTAGAGCAATCATTTGAGACATGGCGGGATAGTGGCCCCTGGGTGTTTTCTGTCGCCGGGGGGGCTAACCCAGAAGCAGTGCAGAGAAATTTGACGGCGGCCTTTAGTGGTTTTCGTCCTGAAAATAAAAGAAGGCGATTCACCGGAAAAGTGACCGAGGATCTGAAAAGTCTCGGTATTCCCGAAAGCCCTCGTCGCAAGCAGGAACAGGCTCATATCGCTTTAGCTGGAGCAGGCCCCAAATGGGGTGATAGCGGTCGGGCGGCCGTCGACGTGCTTATAAATATTCTCGGTGGACATGGTGGAAGGCTTTTTACGACGCTGCGTGATCAGGAAAGCTTGGCATACTCGGTGTCTCCTCTCCACTCGCAAGGAATGTTTGGCGGAATGATTGGAGCTTATATCGCGACAGCTACAGATAAGGTCGATCAGGCGTGCGCCGGCCTGGATAGGGAGCTGCTTAAAATTTCTACAGAGGGTCCTACTGAGGATGAAATCACAAGATCCAAAGCATATATCCTCGGAAGTCATGTGGTCGGCCTTCAAAGAACAAGCTCCCAGGCAATGACCATGGCTTTGATGGAGCTGTATGGCATGGGGTGGAATGATTTTGAGACTTATCCGGATCTAATCCGCGGCGTCACTGCTACCGAGATCAAAAAAATCGCTGCGCAATATTTTGAGCCGTCTGCAATGAAGCGCATCGTAGTCGGCAGCCGGGGCTGATATTGTTTTTTAAAATAGCGCCTAATATGTTAGAATAACTGACTGAAATCAAATCTCGGTCAGGAGATCGTTATGAAACTTTGTCATAGGCTTTTTCAATCATCTGTAGGCGCGAAGATGCTTATGGCCATTACGGGTCTAATGCTCACAGGGTTTGTCCTAGTGCATATGTCGGGCAATTTAATTTTGTACGCGGGCCCTGAGAAATTCAACGCTTACGCCCACGGCATAAAATCACTTGGCGCATTGCTTTGGCTTATGAGAGGCGGCCTCTTAGCGACATTCGTCCTTCACGTTTACCTGGCCATCAAACTTACAATTGAAAATAAGGCTGCCCGACCTGTGCCTTATGCTTACGAGGCGACCATTCAGGCCACAGCGGCGTCGAGATTTATGATTCACACCGGGCTGATGATGCTTGTGTTCGTGATTTATCACCTGGCTCATTACACGTTTAAAATCGTTAGCCCCGAGATATCGGCACTTGCCCCTGGTGATGCCTACGCGATGGTTGTGACTGGATTTTCTTCTCCGGCGGTTAGTGGTTTTTATATCCTGGCGATGGCAGCACTCAGCGCGCATTTAAGGCACGGAGTCTCCAGCCTTTTCCAGAGTCTTGGCCTTTATCACGGCAACCTAAATCCAATTACTGAAAAATTGGGACCGATTGTCGCGAGTATTGTCTTTTTTGGCTTTTCAAGCATTCCACTCGCGGTTCTCATGGGCGCAATAAAATAGGCGGTTCGACTTAACGGACAAAAATTCTAAATCAAATCGGAGCTAACGATGAATCTCGACGCAAAAATCCCCTCGGGGCCTCTGGAAGAAAAATGGGAAAAGCATAAGTTTGATATGAAACTTATAAATCCGGCTAACCGCAGAAAATACGACGTAATTGTTGTCGGAAGCGGTCTAGCAGGAGCATCAGCCGCCGCGACACTTGGCGGACTCGGATATAACGTCAGCTGTTTTTGCTTTCAAGATAGCCCGAGACGCGCGCACTCAATTGCCGCGCAGGGAGGCATCAACGCGGCCAAAAACTATCAGGGTGATGGCGATTCCGTGCACAGGCTTTTCTATGACACGATTAAAGGCGGCGACTTTCGGGCCAGAGAGGCGAACGTTCACCGCCTCGCGGAAGTGAGTCGCAACATCATCGACCAATGTGTAGCCCAGGGAGTGCCCTTTGCCCGTGATTATGGCGGACTTCTTGATAACCGCTCTTTTGGCGGAGCCCAGGTAAGCCGCACATTTTATGCCAGGGGACAGACAGGACAGCAGCTTTTACTGGGTGCCTACTCCGCTTTAAATCGCGAAATTAGTCGAGGCACCGTAAAAATGTATTCCAGAAAGGAAATGCTGGAAGTTGTTCTTGTCGACGGCAAGGCAAGGGGCATTGTGGTGCGAGATCTTGTGACTGGTGAGATCGCGTCCCACGCGGGGCATGCGGTAATACTTGCGACCGGTGGCTACGGTAATGTTTTTTATCTTTCCACAAACGCCAAGGGCTGTAATGTAACGGCCACCTGGCGCGCCCACAAAAAAGGCGCTGGCTTCGCCAATCCCTGTTACACGCAAGTTCACCCGACATGTATTCCGGTGAGTGGTGACTATCAGTCAAAATTGACACTTATGTCGGAATCTTTGCGAAATGACGGCCGTGTTTGGGTCCCCAAAAAACTTGGCGACACTAGACCACCAGACCAAATTTCCGAAGAGGAGCGGGATTATTATCTGGAGAGGAAATACCCCAGCTTTGGAAACCTCGCACCAAGAGACATCGCGTCAAGATCCGCTAAAGAGGCGTGTGACGCTGGACGTGGCGTAGGTCCCGGAGGCCTTGGAGTTTATCTTGATTTCGCCGACGCGATAAAGCGCGTCGGCGAGGACGCAATTAAAAAGAAATATGGCAATCTTTTTCACATGTATAAAAAAATTACGGCGGAGAACCCATATAAGTCACCCATGCGGATTTACCCTGCGGTGCACTACACCATGGGGGGTCTTTGGGTCGACTATAATCTCATGAGCAACATCCCAGGATTATTTGTTCTTGGAGAGGCCAATTTCTCTGACCACGGAGCAAACCGCCTTGGGGCGTCGGCTCTTATGCAGGGTCTTGCTGACGGCTATTTCGTCATTCCATATACACTGCCAAATTACTTCGCTAACGAAAAGTTTGAAAAAGTCACCAATAGCGATCAAGCCTTTAAGGAGGCCGAAGGGGTAGTGTCTGAAGGCTCGAAAAAATTCCTCTCCATCAAGGGATCGAGATCCGTTAATAGCTTCCACAAAGAACTCGGCAAGATAATGTGGGACAAATGTGGAATGGCGCGGACC
The DNA here is from genome assembly GCA_947468665.1 of Oligoflexales bacterium. Classification (GTDB taxonomy): domain Bacteria; phylum Bdellovibrionota_B; class Oligoflexia; order Oligoflexales; family RGVZ01; genus CAMDKS01. The sequence goes on from CANILH010000001.1 coordinate 67,510, forward strand.
AAAGCCGGCCTTGAGGAGGCCCTCGTGAAAATTCCTAAGCTTCGTGACGAGTTCTGGCAAAATTTGAAAGTACTTGGCGGGAATGAAAGTTTAAATCAGTCTCTTGAGAGGGCCGGCCGCGTGGCCGACTTCCTGGAGTTTGGTGAACTCATGTGCCAGGATGCCCTGCATCGTGAGGAGAGCTGTGGCGGACACTTTAGAACAGAGCACCAAACAGAAGACGGAGAAGCAAAACGAGATGACGGCAATTTTTGTTATGTCGGTGTTTGGGAAAATAAGGGAGTGGGAAAGAAGGCGGAGCTCCACAAGGAGACTCTCCAGTTTGAGAACGTAAAACTCGCCACAAGGAGCTATAAATAATGGACATTACATTGCATGTTTGGCGTCAAAAAAACGCCAAATCCCAGGGTAAAATGGAAGTTATTGAGGGCAAAAATATTAGCGAGGATTCGTCGTTTCTTGAAATGCTCGATACGGTCAATGAGACGCTGCAGGAATCCGGCGTGGAGCCTATTGCCTTTGATCATGACTGTAGAGAGGGTATTTGCGGAATGTGCTCGCTTGTTATTAATGGTGAGCCGCACGGCCCTGAGTACGGCACAACAACGTGCCAACTTCACATGCGAAGTTTTAAAAACGGACAGCATATTTTCATTGAGCCGTGGCGGGCAAAGGCCTTTCCTATTTTAAGAGATCTGATTGTAGACCGGGGGGCGTTTGACCGCATTCAACAGGCAGGTGGCTTTGTAAGTGTTAACGTGGGATCCCCACAAGATGCCAACTGTATCCCAGTTCCAAAACAAGATGCCGATAAGGCGTTTGACGCCGCCGTTTGCATTGGATGCGGAGCCTGTGTCGCCGCCTGCAAAAACGCCTCCCCAATGCTATTTGTGGCGGCTAAAGTCAGTCAACTAAGTCTGCTGCCCCAAGGAAAACCAGAGCGCGAAAAAAGAGTTCTGGCGATGGTTGATCAAATGAAGGCCGAGGGCTTTGGTAACTGTACCAATCAGTATGAGTGCGAGGCCGCATGCCCGAAAGAGATTTCCGTCGAACATATCGCCAGAATGAATCGAGAGTATTTCAGGGCCGCTGCCCTTGAGGAGTCCCCTAAGGAAGGACACGGCGGGGAGTAGTGCCCGCGCCCTTTCAGGGGCATTGTTAAATCTTTGTAAAGCCGCGGGGAAGCCGCGGCTTTTTATCGTCTAGACGTTGACAATCCGGCCTTCGATGGACGATAAGTAGACTTGTGAATCGTGCTTGATCCTTACCGGGGGAGGGCTTTTTGATGGATTTCGAAGTGCTGGTCCAGTTAAAAGGCGAAGTTCTTGATCCAGAGGGTCGAGCCATTGAGGAAACTCTCAGAGCTCAGGGCATAGATGACGTCGCGGGTGTTTTCGTCGCCAAGCGCTATGTCGTGTCTTTTGCCAAAGACACAAAAAATCCAGACAAGTTAATTCAAGAAATCGCGGCGAGCTATCTCGCTAACCCAGTCTCGCAGACTTTCAAAGTTAAAAGGCTCGAGTCATGAGCTCGCGAATCTCACCATCGGGCAAACTTCGGGTGGGAGTGCTTCAATTTCCCGGCTCTAACTGTGATGCTGACTGCGTTGACACATTAAAAAGACATTTTGAGATCAACGCCGTGCGGGTCTGGCATCAGGAGGCGTCCTTGCCGGGTCTTGACGCGATTATAATCCCGGGTGGTTTTAGCTTTGGAGATTATTTGAGGTCGGGCGCCCTGGCCGCGCACGCCCCTATAATGCGGGATGTAAAGCAGTTTGCCTCGCGTGGTGGCTCGGTTCTCGGCATTTGCAACGGCTTTCAGATTTTGGTTGAAAGCCAAATGCTGCCGGGTGCTTTACTGCATAACACGTCGCTTTCTTTTGTGTGCAAGACCGTACACTTGCGAGAGGCGAATGGAACAGTTTTAAAGATGCCCATCGCCCATGGTGAGGGGAGGTACTGGATCGATGAGCGGGGCTTAGCCGAGATGGAGGATTCTGGGCTGATCGCGTATCAGTACTCAAACCCGTTAGGTAGTATCTCGTTGGACTTTAATCCGAATGGTTCGGTAGCCAATATCGCCGGGGTCATGTCTCATAATAAAAAAATTCTTGGAATGATGCCCCATCCAGAGCGGGCTACTGATGTTGTTATGGGTGGATCAGACGATGGTCTTACGGTATGGCGATCTTTTCTCGGCCGCATTTAATCAACAGCCTTTTCATCGAAGTGATTTAACAACGGAGTCTTCGGTATGTCAATGATGATGTCTTTGAAAGACGCTGCCGAGGCGGCGCGCTGCAGTGCCGCCCAGCCGATTCCATCGGGGGACTCGGCGGCTCTTGCGGAACTTCTTAAAAGCCACAAAATAAGTTCAGACGAATTCCAAAAAATAAAACAAATAAAAGGGGCAACGCCAAGTCTCACAGAGCTTGGCGTATTTTCAGCCATGTGGTCGGAGCATTGTAGTTATAAAAGCTCAAGAGTTCATCTAAAGAGATTTCCCACGACAGGCGCTAACGTCGTCGTGGGTCCTGGCGAAAACGCCGGCGTGGTGAGGCTTGAGGGCAGTATATGTCTGGCGTTCAAAATGGAGAGTCACAATCACCCGAGTTATATCGAGCCATATCAGGGTGCGGCGACAGGTGTCGGGGGGATTTTAAGGGATGTTTTTTGTATGGGGGCCAGGCCGTTCGCCAATCTTAATTGCCTTCGTTTCGGAGAAAGGGAACATCCGCGCACGCCTTACCTGGTGCCTCGCGTCGTAAAGGGCATTGGAGATTACGGCAATTGTGTTGGAGTTCCAACTGTGGGCGGAAGTGTTTCGTACGACAAAAGTTACAACGGAAATTGTCTTGTGAACGCGATGACCGTAGGTCTGATTCGAGACGATAAAATATTTAAAGGTTATGCCACGGGTGTAGGAAATCTAGTTGTTTATGTTGGAAGCGCCACTGGACGCGACGGGATTCACGGCGCGACAATGGCGTCGGACTCATTTGCGGCGTCTACCGATAATTCCAAAACGACCGTACAGGTTGGAGATCCCTTCGCCGAGAAATTATTGCTCGAGGCGACGCTTGAGGTTCTAGAGAAAAATTTGGTTGTTGGAATTCAGGACATGGGTGCTGCCGGACTTACATCATCGGCCTTTGAAATGGCTGGCCGGGCGGGTAATGGGGTATATCTGAACCTGGATTTCGTACCAGTACGTGCGAAACAAATGACCGCGTATGAAATTATGCTTTCAGAGAGTCAAGAGCGCATGCTCATGGTTGTCGAACCTGGAAAGTGGGATTCCCTTAAAGAAGTACTCGAAAAATGGCGGCTCGCGCACGCTATTATAGGTGTCGTCACTGATAGTGGGCGGATGTTGATTTCATCCCGTGGGATTTTAGAGATCAATCTGCCAGTGGCGCCTCTGACCGATGACGCGCCAGTCTATAACAAACCCATGACTTCGCGGGTGGAAAGGGTTCGTGCCTCTGAGGCGCTGGAAAGTCTTGAGGCTAATTTGAACTCTAACCTAGATCTTGCGCGGAAGACAGCGGTTGGCGCGCTCAAAGACACGGGATCCAAGCAAAAAATATACGAGCAATTCGATCGCCATATTGGAGCGAGGACCGTCATGGGCCCAGACCACGGGGGAGCCGCCGTAATGTGGATTCGGACCGAGGAGACAAAAAACGCGCCCTATCTTGGCGTGGCAATTGCGGCGGGTTGTAATGAGCGCCGTGTTAAAAACACGCCTTTGATCGGCGCGGCAGAGGCGGTTTTATCCCAGGTAAGACAAATATTCGCAGCCGGAGGAAAACCTCTTGCTGTCACCGACTGTCTAAATTTCGGCAGCGCCGATGACCCGGATGTCATGCGCGAATTTAGTGATAGTGTTGACGGAATCTCAAGGGCATGTGAGGAGCTGGGCATTCCGGTAGTAAGTGGAAACGTCAGTCTTTACAATTCTACGGACGGGGTCAGTATTTATCCCACGCCGATGATAGGTGTTGTGGGTCGCGTTGATGATATCAGGCGCGTTACACCGGCCCGGTTGATTGATGCTAAGGACTTAAGTTTATATATAATGTCTTCAAGCGTGGGAACTGTGTCGAAGCCATCTTTCGTCGCGAGTCTCGCCGCGAAATTTAACAACATTCCGGCAACGGAGGGATTACTTGACGAAATCTCCTGGGGTCAGGAGCTTGGTGCAGGCAGGTGTCTTGAGGAGCTGCGTGGCGCGGATCTTTTAAAAGCTGCGAGAGATGTTCACGTCGGCGGGGCTGGGATCACGGTGTTAAAAATGACTGCCGATCTTCTGGGTGAGAAGCCCAGTCTTGACTTGAGATTTTCCGGAAGTCTGGAATTTTTTGGGGAAGGTGGCCCCCGATATATTTTGGCTTTGGACAAGTCTCAGGCAAAAATGGCCGAGGTAATTGTAACGAGACATTCTATGAAGTTGTCGTTGGCCGCGCAGCTTACATTTGATCAGTCCAATGAAGTCAAAACCTACTTCGGGACAATTCCGGCCACGGAATTTTCCAGGGCTTTTAAATCATCACAGCCAATAGGGAACTACTAAATTATGTTTGACGCATCGACGGATAAACTTCGCGAAGAGTGTGGAGTTGCTGGTATCTACGGCGTCGCGAACGCAAGCAGGCTTTTATATCTTTCGCTGTTTGCGCTGCAGCATAGAGGCCAGGAGGCGGCGGGGCTTGTTACGTTTGAAAGGGAGGCTGAGACGCCCGACAAGTTAAATATTCATGTCCATAAGGCTTTTGGACTTGTCGCGGAGAGCGTTGACGAGACGGTTTTGTTCCGGCTGAAAGGGGATTTTGGGGTGGGGCATGTGAGGTATTCGACCGCCGGCGGGGCTTTGGTAGAGAATATTCAGCCATTTCAGTTTAAAACGGCGCTCGGCGCAGTCGCTATCGCTCATAACGGGAATCTGACAAACGCGCACGAGATCCGTAAAAATCTTGAAGCAACTGGCTCGGTATTTCAAAGTACCTCAGATACGGAAGTGCTGGTACATCTCATAGCCCGAAGCCAGTCGCTTACTATACGAGAGAGAATTGGTGACGCGCTTCGTCAGGTCAAAGGAGCATATTCACTCGCGATCACGACTAAGGACGCGATGTTTGCCGCCAGAGATCCCCGGGGGCTAAGGCCACTGGTATTAGGAAAACTAGGGACCGGCTTTGTGGTGGTCAGCGAGACCTGCGCGCTGGACTTAATTGGTGCGGAATTTATACGAGACGTCGCACCCGGCGAGGTTGTTGAGGTGTCCGGAACCGGGATTTCCTCGTGGTACCCACAGGAGCGGCGGCCTCTCGCATTCTGCAGTTTCGAGCCAATTTATTTCGCGAGGCCGGACAGTCAATTACATGGGGAGTCGATTTATGTAAGGCGCCGACGAATAGGGGAAGTTCTTGCGGAGGAATGCCCGGCTGAGGGAGACGTTGTCATTCCAATTCCCGATAGCGGCATGGCTATGGCAGAAGGATTTGCGTTAAAATCGGGGATTCCAATCGCTATGGGTCTTGTCAGGAATCATTATATCGGCAGGACCTTCATTCAGCCCAACCAAGCTACGCGCGATTTCGGGGTGCGTTTAAAGCTAAACCCGGTGAAGAGTGTCCTGAGCGGAAAAAGAGTCATTGTGGTGGATGACTCTCTGGTCAGAGGCACGACAGCCGCGCGAATTCTTAAAGTGCTGAAAGAAGCGGGCGCCCGAGAGATACATTTCAGGGTGGGGGCACCGCCTATTACCCACAGCTGTTTTTACGGGGTAGACACCCCGGAGCGCGGCAGTCTTATGGCCGCCCAAAAAACGGTGGAGGAAATAAGGCGACTTTTGGAGGCAGATAGCCTTGGCTTTATTTCGTTGCCCGGGTTGCGTAAAGCGCTGGAGGAAACTCCCGGAACATCGTATTGTATGGCCTGTTTTTCGGGCGATTATCCAGAGGATATCGGAGTTGATGTGCCCAGGCAGGCAACCGATGATAAGGGTCCGGGGTTGTTTTCTCGGGGTGAGTGATGCTCGGTTCCAAACTAGTAGGGGATTATTTTATGCGTAAAGATGGAAGAACGTCGCGTCAGATGCGACCACTCAGAATTACTCCCGACTTCACAAAAAACGCGACGGCAAGTGTTTTGGTGGAGTTCGGTGATACAAAGGTGCTCTGCACAGCTTTCGCGGAAGACGGAGTGCCGTCTTTTTTACGTCATGCCAGCCCACCGCAGGGATGGCTTACGGCGGAATACTCTATGTTACCAGGCGCTACTTTATCCCGCTCTAAGCGCGAACGTCAGAATGTAGGAGGTCGTACACAGGAAATTCAGCGCCTCATTGGCAGGTCGTTGCGCGGCGTAATTGACTTGACAGCCTGTCCCGACGTGACGCTCACCATAGATTGTGACGTTTTGCAGGCGGATGGTGGAACGAGGACAGCCTCAATAACCGGCGCCTATGTCGCTTTGAAAATGGCCTGTGATCGGCTTATGCGCTCCGGAAAAATGAAGCGTAATCCTATTACGGATGGCGTTGCCGGTATTTCAATCGGAATCGCCAAGGGCGATCTTTTGTGTGATTTAAACTATGTGGAAGACAGTAGTGCTGATCTTGACATGAATGTGGTTATTACCCATACCGGGCGCTTCCTTGAGATTCAGGGCACCGCGGAAAAGGGATCATTCTCGAAAGAGCAAGTCATGGGAATTATGGAGCTGGCTGAGGGTGTGCTGAAGCCGGTGTTCGCCGCGCAAAATCTTGCGATTGATGGGCAAATTGCCGAGGCGTGAGCAGGCTTAGTTAAAGTCGCTGATTGTCTCTGGGCGTAGAAAAACCAACCAGATGAGCATGGCGATGCCAACTAAAAGTATAAAAATTAATATTGTTTTCACGCCGCGACTAAATGGGCTTTCTCCAAGAAGCGCGCGCATTTCCTCGGTATGAAGTGTCGGAATCGCCTGAGCCGACTTATAACCGGTTCTGGGCGTCATTGAAAGTTCAGCCTTTTCCCTTTTAGTTCGTTCCGCGGGTTTTTGGCCAGGTGATTCCTGTGAGTCTACTTCTGACTCTGATTTGGATGGGGGCGTGTTATCAATCCGAGTGGACTCGCTTTGGTGGGTAAGTACGGTTTTTGAGAACTGTCTGGCACTTGGGTTAGCCCCCGGAAAACTGGCGTCAATGGCCTGATGAAGGTCCAATAGAACACGAGCGATTACTGTCTGTTCATCAGTTGGTTGGAATTCAAGTATTCGGCTCATGGGGTTTCCGTGTCAGGCAGAACATAATAAAGGGAGGCCGTAACCGGCCTCCCTTTATTGTAGCACTCAATAGTCTTTTTAGACCACAGTGCTCTTATTCAACGACCTCTAGAGCACCGTGGCATTTTTTATATTTCTTACCGGATCCACAGGAACATGGGTCATTGCGGCCCACTTTTTCAGATGCCCGCCGCTGGGTTTGTGCGGGCGCCTTTACCGACGACTCCTGAGTGGAGCGGCTTCCATGATAAATCATACCATCTTCAGATGGCACGGAACCCGCGGGAGTTTGGGCTGGGACAGGAGCCATCATCGGAGCGGCATTGGGGTGCTTAAAGCTGAGTTCACCCTCGTCGGGCTCGTCAGCAGCGGGAACTGCAGAGGCGATCTGCGGCGCTTCCATGTGAAGCATCGCCTGAGCGGTCTCGTCGTAGATCCTGGTCATCATTCCCTCAAATAGTCGGTAGGCTTCTTTCTTATACTCCTGGAGAGGGTCTCTTTGGCCGTAACTTCGCAGGCTGACGCTATCGCGTAGATTATCCATCCCCTGCAGGTTGTTTTTCCATGCGCGGTCAATAATTTGAAGGAATACATAGCTCTCGAGACGCCCAAGATTTTCCGCGCCAATGTGCTTAAATTTATTATTATACGCGGCCTCAATCTGCTCACTGACAAGCTTAGCCAATTCATCCTCGGCGACAGCGTCCCCACGCACAGACGAAAGATTAACATTCGTGCCGAGATCACTCCTTACCTGATGGATGATGGCCTGGATATTAAATCCCCCGCCTTTTTCAAGAGCGGCGTGTGTACCGACGATGCCAGTGACGAGATGTTTAATGGTTTCCGGTATGAATTCCAGTTGGTGCCCTGAGTGATTATGAAGGGCTTCGTTTCGGAGGCCATAAATCACCTGCCGCTGCTGATTCATGACATCGTCGTACTCAAGTAAGTGCTTCCGGCTCGAGAAGTTTTGTTCCTCAACACGCCTTTGAGCGCGCTCAATGGCCCTTGATACCATTGGTGAGACAATAGCTTCTCCTTCTTGCATACCGAGACGCTGCATGATTGAGCTCAGGCGATCGCTCGCGAAAATACGCATCAAGTCATCTTCAAGGCTCAGGAAAAACTTTGACTCACCCGCGTCACCTTGCCGACCAGAGCGCCCGCGAAGCTGATTATCAATGCGGCGCGACTCATGACGCTCCGTGCCGATAACATATAGCCCACCACCCTCACGTGATCCTGGCCCCAGAATGATATCAGTACCGCGCCCAGCCATGTTGGTTGAGATTGTGACGCGGCCAGAGGAGCCGGCGTCCCTGATAATTTCGGCTTCTCGGGCGTGATTTTTCGCGTTCAAGATTTCATGAGCGACACCGCGTTTTTTTAACAGCGCGGAAAGGAGCTCACTTTTTTCAACGGAAACCGTGCCAACCAATACAGGCTGACCACGTTTCTGCGCCTTCTCTATTTCATCTGCAATAATATTAAATTTCTCGCGTGCAGTCCGGTATACCTCGTCTTGATGATCCATCCGGATCATATTGCGGTTTGTTGGAATGCAAATAACGTCAAGGCCGTATATTTTCTTAAATTCGACAGCCTCAGTGTCAGCGGTCCCTGTCATACCGGCAAGTTTTGAGTATAGTCGGAAGTAATTCTGAAATGTGACAGTTGCCATGGTCTGGGTCTCGCTTTGGACCTCTACATGTTCTTTGGCCTCAAGCGCCCCGTGCAGTCCGTCGCTATAGCGCCTTCCAGCCATAAGCCGGCCAGTGAATTCGTCTACGATAATCACTTTGCCGTCGCGAACAACGTAGTCAACGTCTTTTTTGAAAATTACATGGGCCTTCAGGGCCTGCTGGACGTGATGCAAATAGTCGATATTTTTCGGGTCGTAAAGGTTCTCGACCCGAAGACGTTTCTCAAGTTTGCTCATGCCGTCCTCGCTTAGAGAGACGACGCGGCTTTTTTCATCGACAAGATAATCGACGTCCTTTTGCAGGCCAGGAATAGCCGTATTCACCTTTACAAAGAGCTCGAGATTACTTTCGGCAGGACCGCTGATTATAAGCGGTGTCCTGGCCTCGTCAATTAATATGGAGTCAACCTCATCCACGATCGCGAAGTTATGTCCACGCTGAACAAAGCGAGAGAGATCAGTTTTCATATTGTCGCGAAGGTAATCGAACCCAAACTCATTATTCGTGCCGTAGGTAATATCGGCCGCGTAGCTTTGGCGGCGCTCGCTGTCAGTTAGGCCGTGTATGATAACTCCGGTGGTCATACCCAGGAAAGAATACACCTTACCCATCTGTTCAGCGTCCCGTTGAGCGAGATAGTCGTTGACGGTTACCACGTGAACGCCTTTTCCTGAAAGTGCGTTCAAGTAAACAGGAGCTGTCGCGGTTAAGGTTTTGCCTTCGCCGGTCTTCATCTCGGAAATCTTACCTTCGTGCAAGACAGCGCCGCCAATGAGTTGAACATCATATTGACGCTCCCCGCGAACTCGCAGAGCAGCTTCCCGCGCGAGAGCGAACGCTTCGGCCAGGAGACTGTCAAGAGCGGCTCCCTTTGCGACGCGATCTTTTAATTCCGCGGTCCTTTGCGGGAACTCATCGTCACGCAAAGCTTTTATTGCTGGTTCCATTAAATTAACTTGCTGGATCAATACCCGGATCCGCTTTACCTCGCGGTCATTTTTGGAGCCAAATATTTTCTTAGCGAACTGGAGCATGCGTTATGACCTCGTACAGATGGCTGGGTGCGGGTTTCACACACCAGTAGGGTCACCTATTATATACGATTTTCAGTGCGCTGCTATTGATAAGTCATTGCTATTCAGAATGAATTTTTTAGGGTCGACGACCCTTCCATTGACGGCGACTTCATAGTGAAGGTGTGGTCCGGTGGACCGTCCAGAGTCACCGACAGTAGCGATTTGATCGCCTCTGTGAATAACCTGCCCCGGGCTGACTAAGTTTTGAGCATTATGCCCATAACCAGTAACGACGCCGTATCCGTGAGCAATCATTACGAAGTTCCCGAATCCATTACGTTTTCCGGAGAAAACCACAACTCCGTCAGCGGGTGCGTATATTGGCGTTCCGCTGGGGGCGGCGACATCAAGCCCTTTGTGGACAGCGGGCTCACCGGTAAAGGGGCTTGAGCGTTGTCCAAATCCGCTGGTAATCCAGCCGTCCACCGGCGCGAGTGAGGGCACTGATGAGAGAAGGGTCTTTTGTTGAGAAAGCCGGCTGATAATCTGTTGTAAATCAAAAACCCCTTTCTGACTGTTCAGAGTTATCGAGTCAAGTCGGGCAAAAACAGGCTTAAACACTAAGCGGTCGAAATCCACGTCTCCCGGTAGCGATGAATGTGTCTCTGATACGATGGAGGAAGTGCCCGGGGCTGGGGTGGCGTTAGTGTTGATGGCAGAAAGTCCAGTGCGTTTGGTTAACGACTGGGTCTGAAGATTAGTTATCTCGGCGAGCTTTGCGGAGTACTCTTTTACTTTTCTTAGTGAGGAGCGAACCTCATCGAGATTTGTCATCAGTATCCGAGCCTCGCCTTTTAGCGAACGGTCATCTTGAAGCGCTTGCAAATACGAGGAACGAAGATTTCGCATATGAATATAATCAGCTACCGTGTAGCCGAAAAAAATCAGGCCAATCATCCCGAAAATTTTTCCAACCAGTAAAGACCGGTAAGAGACGCTATAGCGTTTCGAGCCGGCCGTACCTTCGGGAATTATGACAACTGTATATTTGCGCACGGCAGCCCTCTTAAGAATTTCTCAATTCCTTCAGAGGGTTTTCGGCTGTTTTAAATTAAACTTTAACCTGGCAGACAATAACGGAAATATTGTCATCTCCGCCCCGTGAGTTTGCCTCAGCGATAAGATGGTCTACTGCCAAAAGTCCGTAGTTTTTGCAGTAATTTGAAATCGTTTCCTCGGAGACTCGCCCGTGAAGCCCATCACTGCACAGCAGAATCAGGTCGCCGTCCTCGAGCTCCAGAACGTACGTGTCAACATCCTCGTGCTCCTGATAGCCAACACTTCTGGTGATAACATTACGCAGATGATGGTGCTCAGCCTCCTCTTTGGTGATGATACCTGCGCGTATTTGCTCGCTTACCAAACTGTGGTCGGTTGTAATTTGGTAAATATAGCCACAACGAATCAAATAGAGCCTGCTATCGCCAACATGGGCACATATCAATGATTGGCCGACCACGTGGGCAACGGTGGCGGTGGTCCCCATGCCCTTAAGAGACGGCTCTTCAAGGGCACGCTCATAAATACGCATCGACGCGTGATTAATCGAGTCAGCGACCGTGCTTGCTGCCAGGCTAAGGTCCGGTCGTTCTGCGGAGATGAGCGACGCCAGGTTCGCGTCAAGATAAGAGCGAATATTCAGTACTGCCAGCGAACTCGCCACTTCCCCGCCCGCATGGCCGCCCATTCCATCAGCGACAATAAAGAGCGAGCGTTTACTGTCACAAAGATAGGAATCCTGGTTTGTAGACCGGACGCGGCCAATGTGTGTATTACCACTGCCTGAGATTTGAAACGAGTCCACGCTCACAAAAATCCCTCCCGAATGGGTGATCGATTGCTTCAAGCCTAACATATTTTACGATCATTTACCGTTGATGTAACGTCCAGCCAGCATAATACAAAGACAGGCGAGCGAATGGTTGATTTGCCCGGTTCTTACCATGTAATCCAATTCATGGGTATCATACAATTCGATTGTAATGCGTTCATCGGAATCGGGAAAGTGCTTGCGATTAGCTGCCGGAAGACAGCCCATGGCAACGAAAAAATGACAACGATTATTCATTATGGCGGGATTTGGGTTAATGCAGCCCAGAGGTAAAAATCTCTGACTCACAAAGCCGGTTTCTTCCTCGAGCTCTCTTGCTGCGGCCATTGTAGAATCTTTCTCGCCCGGATCTATGACGCCGCCCGGGGTTTCTAACACAAAACTCATTGAACCAACCCGTGGTTGACGGATCAAAATAACGCGGCCATCCGCTGTAATGGGAAGGACATTAACCCAGTCCGGCGCTGCCAGCCGAAAGTAGCTATGCTGTGGCTTGAGATCATCAGTTTCAAAGGAGACCTCCTCAACATCAAATGGCCTCGTGGTAAAAACTACTTTTTGATCAATAAGCCGCATGCTTAGCTCCTTTTGTTGCAAAGCCCAGTCGCGGTAATTCCCTTGCCAGGAAACTCGCGGTTAATTTAGATGCGGCAATAAAATTCGCCGCCCACTGCTCGTGGGCTTGAGGACCGATCGCGTTGGTTGAAGCTACTATAGCGGTAAAAGATTTGGCGACGGGGAGCCACGCGCGAGCAACGCCGTAAAGTTCGATCGTCTCGAGGGGCTCACCTGATGAAGGTGACTTGTCGATTTCCCTTGAAATGCCGAGACTTCCATAAACCGCCCGCTCTGGCAACATCATGGGCAGACATGTAAAACTTAGTTTTGGCTCGTACTGATTTAGCAGATAAGTAGCACCATTTCGCACGTCATGAGGCGCTAATTCCACGGAAATGGCGCGAAACATCTCGACAGTCGAAAAAGAACCGATAACGCCGCCGGTGCAACAAAAAATAACATCCCGACCTGAAACAAGGTCTCGCAGCCTAGAAGCCACTATTGAGGACTCGGTAAGGCCAACTCCGGTATTAACAACCGTAGCCTCGATACCGAGCCCAGAAAGAGAATCTATCACCGGAGAGATCTCAAATTGAGCGGCGCTGGCGATAATCAGTCGGGGCATGTTTAAACCGGGATGAGTGAGCAGATGACAACAGGTTTTTTCCTGAAAGCCTGAAATAAATATCGACGAATCTCGATCCTGGCGTGCTCCTCCAAGGCGTCTTGTTTTGTGTCCCGGGATGACACCGCGTGCTTAAAGCCTTTTTTGGTGGCCGCCAGTATGGCTCGCTCAAATTCCTCAAAAGGTGCCCCCTTTGGGGCCACCAAACCCTGAACAGAAACCTGTGGTGTTCCGAGTAGACTCATCTCGGCGCGGTCAAAAGCCGCCGTCACAACTACAAGACCAAGCTCACCGACCCGTAACCTTTCCCGAAGTACGTCATAGGGGAGAAGCTCCATCGACTCACTATCGACAAACAAATGATTGATGTTAATCCTATCCGAGATCACGATGCCTGCTGGATCAACATCAATCACATCACCATTTTCGATGATGTAACTTCTTGACTCCTTCAGGCCTGCCTCCGCGGGAACTTTTGAGTTGCTTGTCAGGTGACTGAATGTTCCGTGGACAGGAATAAAGTGCTTGGGGCGAAGAGCCTTCACAAGGTCTTTTAACTCCTCTCTGTAGCCGTGGCCACTAACGTGAATCAGTGGGTCATTCCGGCCAGAAAAAATTCTCGCGCCGCGGCGCTCGAGAAGGCTCATCATATACTGAATTACCCGCTCGTTGCCGGGGATAGTCCTGCTGCTGAAAACGACGAGGTCTCCCGGACAAATGGAGAATTGTTTATGCTCACCATTGGCCATTCGCATTATTGCTGATCGCCATTCTCCCTGACTGCCGGTAGCTATGACGCAAAGGCCAGACCGGTCCATCGTGCTGGCCTGGCTCGAATTTATAATCAAACCGCTGGGTGGCTGGAACATCCCAAGTTCACCGGCGACCTTAAGGCAATTATCCAGTCCGGCTCCAAGTATCAAGGCCTTCCGGCCGCTTGCCTCACAGGCATCCAAAATGGTCTTAAGCCGAAAGAAATTACTGCTGAAGGTGGTAACGACGACAGCGCCCTTTCCTGCCTCAGCGAAAGCACTCTTCATAGGCTCTAGGACTAAGCCCTCCGAGGGACTGTAGCCCTTTACATGTGAGTTCGTACTATCCGCGAGTAATAGGTGAACGCCCTCTTTTCCTAGGCCTTCAAGGTATTTGATGTTAACGGGCTTCTCAATGACCGGCGTGAAATCAAATTTAAAATCGCCAGTATGGAAAATATTAAAGGAGCCCTGCCGGATCATCAAACCACAGGCGTCGGGAATACTATGGTTAAACGGCACAAATTCAATTGAAAAGTCCTCACATTCGACACGGTCACCGGGTAGGACGACATGAACGGGATATTTCGTTGCGATCCCTTTTCTCGAGAGCTTGTTGGCGATTAACTTTGCCGTCCAGGGTGTCGTGTAGACAGGACCAGGCCAGCGATCGAGCATAAACGGAAGGGCGCCGATATGATCCTCGTGACCATGGGTCATAATATATGCGTAAACTCCACCAAATTGCTCGATCCATGGGGCCATGTCTGGAAACAGCGACTCGACACCGAGTTTTGAGGGATCCGGGAAACTCACGCCGGCATCTACCAGATATAGCCGGTCATCGCAGATGTAACCGGTCATGTTCATCCCAAATTCTCCGCACCCACCGAAAGGAATGATGCGAATAGAATTGCTTTTAAAATTTGTAATTTCTGGATTTTTCATCTTTGGCTTTCAAAATAAGCTCAGATTCAGGTGAACTAGAATGTCACCGCCCGAGTGTGATTAGAATGGCGTTAGGTTACCCTTTGTCCCGGGAGAACTCAAACGGATAGCGCACCTCAACAGATCCACCAAGGGGTTTAGGAAACTTCCATGTTGCGATTTTATCATGAACACAGCGGACTAGCTCTTCGTCCTTGATGGAGGATTTTAAGAGGTCTATTCCCGCGATTTTCCCCCGTGAGTCAATGAGCCAGCGCCACTCCATTGATCCCTTAGCGGCTTGATTGCGCCTAAGCGCCAATTCATAACAAAGACGAAGCTGATACCTGCCAGCACTGACTGTGCGCTCAACGTCCGATGGCTCAATGTGGCCACCAACGGGTTCCTTAATTCTGACAACACTCTTGACTGGAGCGCCCCAAGTCGAGGCTTTCAGCGCGGACAAGGCCCCGAAGGCATCGGCCCGAAACTCCGGCATCAGCCAGACGAGGCCGTCTTGTGTCAAGGGCGAGCCAACGAGAGGCGCACAGCAGTTTACGGCACCGGTACGAAGTCTTTCTTTGCCAAACAAATCGATTTGGGCGAGAGCGGCGTGAGTCGCAGCGCCCTCGGCCTGGGCAACCTGCATTTTTTCATCTGTCTCAAGTCCGGCATAACTATTAGCGATACCGGCCAGGGCATCCTTGAATTTATCACCTTTATTGTGATTGTCGTATTTATATCCGATCTCCTGCAAATACTCAGCGGCGACGGATACGCGTCTCGCCACAAGCTCGTCGGCTGAGGTGGAGATAATCCCGATCTTATCCAGGGCTCGAAGCGCGCGCCCATTGAGGCTCTCACCGCGAGCTGTCGGAACACTCAGGCTGCCGTGTCTACCAGCCGCTTTAACCTGTTTTCTCTGGTGAAGCTCCGAGGCCTCAAATGCTGAACGCTGTTCCTCAGCTAACTTGCTATATTCGGCGACCGTTGTTGAGAACACTCCCGAGGATTCACGAGGTGCCTTGCCAAATGAGACAACATCCGCGAAGTCGGTGTAATAATTCCAGACACTGTGAATAAAGTTAAGTCGATCAAGGCTTGCCTGCATTACATTAGGCGCTACCGCGAGATGTTTATAGGAAATGAAAGGAAGCAGCGTTTCACCTGGGAGCTCTTGGATTCCTTTATATAGGTCGTTTTCTCGCCCCATCAGCGTTACGTGGGCGCTGATCGCGATAATGCCGGCCGCTACAGCGGAGATCCCAAGAGTGGTGAGTTCTGTGGTTCCGGTCACGAAAAAAGACATAAAAGATCCAGAATAACCGCGGGCCGGGCGAACCGAAGCGCCCATTTTCATGTTCTTAGCCCCAACCCGTATAGCCACCGACATAGACTGAAGGCGGAGACTTGCGGACGTTGAGTTCGTAATCTCAAATAGCGTTTTGCCTGGTTTTTGTGAATTTAATATTGTCGTAGAAGACCCATCCGAAATAACACCGTCCCACGGCAGATCTGGATTTAAAACAAGCCCAAATCTTGATTTTTGAATGATCTCAAGCTCGTCCCATCTAGGCCAGACAACCGACTTAACATCGCAGAGAAATCCCCGACCTGCAGTAACACCCCGGGAGGATTTGAAGGGACGCGAATATGTGCCTAGCTCCGCTCCACCGAAGTAAATAGCGACGTGTAAGTAGGCCTTGTTGTTTTTTGAGGCGACCATTTAAAACGAACTCCCATATAACAATTCTAAAACGCAACTGCTTAGCGGAGAACCCTTGTCTCAAATCCGTATTTGGAAAATCCGGCTCCGGCCAGGGCGAAAATCACCGGCCGGATATGATGATAGGTTAGGCCCTGATCGACAGAAAGCGCAGCGACTCCACGCACTTCATCTACCTGCCCGCGGCGCACGGAATCCCTGACGATCTCCTCAGCGCGTTGTCGCAGGTAAAACTGCAGTTTCTCCAAGTCCTCATCCCCTGGACCCTCAACTGACCATGAAAAAACCTGACCATCTGAAACTGTTATAACCAGCTTTTCCTTCTTTACAGCTAAGCTCAGCCACACCTCATGGTCGGGTGAAATTTCGCTGATTTTCTCAAGTGGCTTTCCAACGCCGAATAAACGAGGAGCCGTCTGAAACCCGACATAGATCGTAAGTATGGTGACGATGAAAAACGGAATGAACAGTAAGCTGACGTGCAGCGGATTTTCTCGCGACAGTCTCTCGGCTTGTCGTAAAAACGCCGGTTTTGCGCCGCCCAGGCGATGAACATGCCTCAAAGGACCCCTCCCGCCAACATGACATGAGTGAATTTTTGGCTACTTTTAAGTCGTTCGACAATGCCACTGATGACGGCGACCGGAACGCCGGGGTCCGGAAGCACGACTACAAGCCCGTCAGCGCGAATGCTTAAGCGGTTTTTGCGGTCCAGCATCCATTCGTCGGCTTGAACTAATAAGCTGGCTACTTGTGGCGACCCTTCCCTGTGGGGGACGATAAATTTATTGCGAACGTCATCTCGATGCGCCGTAAACGCGACGAGATCGCCAAAAATCATTTCTCCCGGCGTGACAGCGATTATCAACGTGGAGGAACTAATGCTGGCAACTGTTTTCTCTGCGAAATGATGTGCGCCCCTATCAGTGAAAGGAAGCGAAACGAGTGGAATATCCAATGTAATAAGCCCAAAACTCCCGCCGAGCGTAATGGCGCGCGAAGCGTAGGCCAAAATAACCAATAGGGAGCAAAGAGATAGCCATGATAAGGCCGAGTCGGATATGACTGACTCAGATAATCTCTTCTTCGTCCCTGATATCTTCGACAGCAGTATCGGCGAAGTTTGCATCTGGCGCGGCTCCTTCATTTGGGGTTGGGGAGGGTACATAGCTCGGAGCCACTACCGAGTTCATCGCAGCAGCGGGACCTGCCATCGCTACGGGCATAAAGCTTGCTAATTCGGGTGGGACTAGCAGATTATTGAGGACAGTCACCCCGTGATGCATTTTTTCTGTTAACCGAATACCCATGCCGCGCACGATGTAGTAGCCGACCAGAATGACCATACTTAAAAGAATTCCGAACGCAGCTGGATTAAGCGCTCGCGCGATCTCGATGCCAAGGCTGGCCTGCTTCTGAGCGGTATCGAGTACGCTCACCGCGTGAAAGGTATTCCAGAGAGAGTCAATCGCCCCCAGGACTCCGGTTAATAGAATTAATGTCGACAGCGCCATCAATCCGCCAATACGGGACTCGATGCGAGGAAGAAAATCGATTGTCTCCTCCTCGATCACGCCGCGAATAGTTGTGGGATCACGCTCTGCCGCCTCAAGTGCGCGGCGCGCGATCGCGGGAAGAGAGGTGTTACCCACACTCTTGCAAAAACTCAGCGCGCGGCTGGTGTCTTCGGCCTGAAGCAGCTTTTTCAGATTCGACAGAAAACGGCCGAAATCAAGGTGATACACGAACTGAAGCATGATGATTCTCTCGAATACAATGGCCGTACCGAGGAAGCCAAAAAAAAGAATCGTAGAAAGATAAATATTTCCACGTTGGAAACTAGCTGCAATTTCACCAAACATGATCCCCTCCAGTCGTAAACAAAGAGCTGCCTATTCGTCTGCTATTATTATAACCGTATGCGTGGCGAAGGCCAAAAATTTGATCTTTGGTTAAATTTCAAAACACACGGTGTAAGACATGCGATTACAAATGATTAGGTCTCGTCATCGGATTTTTTAGGGGAGTTTTTTTGTGTGCTGGTCTTCTGCGTTAAGCGCCCACCCTGCCATGCACGGACGAAGGCGCCAACTACGTCCGGGTCAAAAAGACCCTTTTCCTCGCTCAGCTGCTGGACCGCGGCGCCCTCGTCGATAAATCCGCTGTAGGAACGGCCGCTGACCATAGCGTCAAAAACGTCTGCTACGGCGACTATTCGCCCAAAAAAAGGAATGTCCTCGCCGGCAAGGCCGTCAGGGTATCCTGAGCCGTCCCACTTTTCGTGGTGGTGCTTTACACCAGAAATAAAGCGCTTAGCGTTTGGGAGGTGCGCGACAATATTGGCCCCTATGACCGGATGTTGCTTGATTTCCTCATATTCGTCGGGATTGAGTAACGCGGCCTTGCGGAGTATCGCGTCAGGAACACCAATTTTCCCGATGTCATGGCAAAGAGAGCTCATCAGCAAAAGACGCCTGACATTGCGGTCAAGATTCATCTCATCGCCAATCGCCAACGAGTAACGGCTGACGCGCTCCGAGTGGCCGTGAGTATAGGTATCTTTGGCTTCCAGGGTCGCGATCATCGCTTCAATCATGCCGACGCTGTAGTTTTCCAGGTCTTGTCTTAAAACAAACGCGTCTATAGAGGGTGCGCAGCGCTCTAGAAAGAATCTCATTTGTTCAAGTTCAAGGTGTTCTTGTCTTATAGCGACGTTATCCGCTTCAAGGTGAACGACACAGAGTACTTCGCCAAGGTGAATTATCGGGAGTAGGACCCGGTGTCTCGAAACCTCAGTACCGGCAGGGGTTCCTGGACTTAAGGTTAGTCCCTGTTTTCTGGATATGACACTCTCAAATGCCCTGCGGCTTGAGAAAAAGCGTGTCACAGGGCCCGTATGCCTCGCCGCGAGAGGAAGCAGGCGCCTGGAGCTCGATGACCACAGAAAAATGGCCGACCGGGAGATCTCTGCGCTAAGAGTATGGAGGCCTTTTAGTGTGTTCGCGCATAGTTCCTTTAAGTTATCTGATGATAAAATATTTGATTCGATCTCGAATATGCGAGACAAGACGTTCGCCGTCAGTTTGTCGGATGTGATGTCAAGCCCGTGACCAAGTCTGTTGGCGATGAGAGCCTGATCTCCCGAACTCGCGCTGGGAATGTCAATCGGACCCCCAACCTCGTCTAGCTCGCCGGACATGACGAAGTGCTCTAGGTCAGCGATTTCCGTCGAAATGTCGACCTGTGCTTCTGGTGTCAAAAAGACGATTTCTGTATCGCCGACCAGAACTTTGTCGCCGCTATTTATTACCGCATTGGAAACGCGGTCGCCATTAAGATAGGTTCCGTTTTTACTCTGAAGGTCTTCAATGATATAGAGCTTGTCACGTTTTTTGATTCTTGCGTGGAAGCGGCTTGCCTTGTCGTCATCAACTGGGATGATCGAGCTCGTGTCACGACCAATAGTAGCGGGCCAATGCACAATTGTAAGCCGTCGCCCGGCCTGCTTCCCCCTTGTTAATATTGCGATCGCCAATGCAGACTCCCTAAATAAATTCGCAAACAAATATATTTTTTTCTGTTAAATCAGAGGCATGCTAACTCGAAGTGCCCGCCCCTTTGTCGGCGCGGTCAGCTAAAAGGTTGAGGCCTAAGGCCGGAAAATTAAAGATATATCAAATGTAACCGATAGTTATGGCGATAATAGATACCCCCATGGAGGTTGTATGAATCGGGTAAAACAGCTTGCCGCTCTGGCGCTTCTGATGATTTCTCTCGGCAGCCATGCGCTCGCGAAGGGGCAGGTCGATGACGTTAACTCAAAGGTGTTTGTGCTTCGGGGACCGACTAAACCTGCGCCGGTAATAACGTTAAAGGAAGCTACGAAACAAAAAAAGGAATTCATGAGAATGCCCGACCTCGGCGGTGATGAGTCGCGGAGTGCCACCGTTCATTCAAGCGAGATTGGCAATGAGGGCTTTGACGGTCAGAGATCGTCTCATGTCGCTGGAATGAAATCAAAGGACGGCAAGTCAAAATCGACACTTCGCGCAGCACTCTCGTCATCGGAGTCAAGGCTGCCTAAAGCAATGCACTTTGGCACGGTGAAAATATCCGGTACCCTGAGGTTACCACGGGTCAAATTTGCCCGCGTTGGGGTGGCTATGGACGTTCGAGATGAGATGCCGTCGCTTGACTTTACTCAAAAATCCCTCAAAGATAGTGGTTTCTAAGTTTCATTCAAGGGTGTTATGAATCAGGTTGAAGAAACTCTTTTTCGTGAAGTGAATTCCCTGGCCGGACAGTCGGCTGCGGTGGATCTCGTGATGCTAGCCCTGAGCGACCACAGACTATGGATCCTCGTTGGCGTCATATTTTTATTATTCGCTTTGAGAACCAAAAACAGCGCATATCTTAGCCTTTTCTTCGCCGCTATAATCGCGCTTGGGATAGCTGACGTTATTTCCTTTGAGGTGGTAAAGCCAGTCGTCGCGAGGGAGCGTCCGTGTTGGATTTTAGCAAATGTTAAACTCGTTAAGGGTTATTGTGGAGGCAGCTATGGATTTACATCAAATCACGCGGCCAACGCGTTTGCGGTATGGATGATCACCAGCAAAGCGTTTGGAAAAAAGTCGCGGCTATCATTATTGGTGTTGACCCTGGCAACTGCTATTTCAATCAGCCGTGTTTATCTGGGGGTCCATTTTTGGGGCGATATTCTTGGCGGCGCGATTCTCGGTATGATGGTTGGCTGGAGTGCCTGGGCCATCGGTTTAAAACGACTCGCCGATAATATAACGCGACTTATTCTCGGCCGGTTTCACTCACCAGGATAGTAACGTCCACCGGCCTCGGCTAACTTGACCAAGCTCGCTGCTGGGGTGAATCTCGATCCATATTGACTCTCAAGGGCGCGCATACGCTTGACGATCTCCATCGGGCCGACCATATCAATGTACTTAAATGGACCGCCAAGAAATGGTGGGAACCCAACCCCAAATACACTGCCAATGTCGCCCTCAAACGGACTCGGCAGAACCTTGTCGTCCAGGCAGTAGATCGACTCGTTGATATAGCCCAGTACACAACGGTCCACCAGAATGTCTTTCGCGAGGCCGCGAGTTGGACGGACATTGATCAACGAGTAAATCCCCTCGTCGACGTGACCGCGTTTACCATCGGTATAGGTATAAAACCCTTTACCGTTTTTGCGCCCAAGCCTGCCACTATCAGAGACCGCCTTAAATTGAGGGGGAGTCTTAAAGCGCGCTGGCCATGCCGCTTCCATGGTTTTAAGAACGTGCATGCCAATATCAAGCCCAACCTCATCTATGAGGGTTATGGGGCCAACCGGCCAGCCAAAACCCGTGAGAGCGTCGTCCATATAATCAATGGCCACGCCCTCGGCCAGCATAATGGAGGCTTCGGCAAGATAAAATGCGAGAGCCCGATTGACGTAAAATCCGGGGCTGTCTTTAACGACTATAATGGTCTTTCCCATCTGAGACCCAAGTTCGACGATTCGTGCTACGACCCAGGGAGCGGTGTTCTCAGCTACAACCACTTCCAAAAGAGGCATTTTCTCAACTGGGGAAAAAAAATGCATGCCGATAACCCGCTCCGGGTTAGCCGACTTTGCGGCGATATCTTTTAATGGCAAAGCAGAGGTGTTAGACGCGAAAACCCAGTCTTTTTGGCAATTAGTCTCGAGACTGGCGAGTATTTTCTGCTTTAACCCGATGTCTTCGAAAACCGACTCAATGACGACGTCAAGCTTGCCAAAACCTGTTGGGGAGAGTTGCGGAGAAATTTGGGCAACCTTACTGTCCGCTTCAAATGCCTTGAGGCGACGGCGCTTGACCTTCTTGAAAAAGAACTCTCGAGCGCTCCTCATGAGCCTGGCGAGAGAATCCTTATTGGGGTCGCTGACCGCGACCCGTATGCCGCGATCGGCGCAAACAGTGGTAATCCCGCCTCCCATGAATCCGCCACCGATAACCCCCACACTCGCCACTTTGAGATTCCCGCCGAAACGTTCTTTGCCCGCGTCTTTATAAGGGTGTTTTTTTACTGCGTTTGTAGCGTGGAAAAGGTGGACAAGAGCTTTTGATTCATTTGTCTGGGTCAGCTCGCCGAAGTGTTTCGCCTCAATGGCGAGTCCCTTCTCAAGTGAGGTTTCAAAACCAGAAAACACGGCATCAAGGGCCTTATAGGATGCCGGATAAAACCCCTTTGTTTTCTCTGTTACGGCATCTTTTGCTTTCGACGCCATAACACGCCGACCAATTAAATTTCCTTCCAGGGCGACTTGAACCAGGGATTTTTTTATAGATGAACTGGAGCCGCGTCTTTTAACAGCGAGTTTGGCCGCTTCCGAACGAATGAGTCCTGGTGGTACGCAGGCATCTACAAGGCCCATCTTAAGTGCCTTTAAGCCCTCGATACGTTTTGCAGTAAGGATCATATCCAGGGCAGCGGCGATGCCGATCAGCCGCGGAAGACGCTGTGTCCCCCCGGCTCCTGGGATCAGACCTAGTTGAATCTCAGGAAGGCCCAATTTTGTTTTTTCGTCCGTCGTAGCCACCCGCCAACTGCAAGCCAGCGCGAGTTCAAGGCCTCCGCCAAGACAAGCTCCGTTAATCGCCGCGACGGTGGGCTTGCCCAGTCGGTGTATTTTTTGAAAAATATCCTGCATCGCTTTAGCGCCGTTCTCGGCGTCTTTGGCGTTTTTAAAGCTCGAGATATCATCGATATCGGCACCAGCGATAAATTGATCTTTTTTGCCGCTGATAAAAACGACACCATTCACGCCGCTATCGTTAGATAAAGTGTCGATAAGCGCATCTAGTTCCCGAAGAACTGGTGCGGCAAGAGTATTGGCGTCTTTATCCTGACGATTAAAAGTGACAAACGTAACGCCATTTTCGCTTGTGGTAGAAAAGTACTGACTCATTTCACGGACTCCTGTTTAGCCTATTCGCTCAAGAAGCATCGCACCGGCAATGCCGCCCTGCGCGCAGATCGCGATAACTCCGAGGTTTTTATTTGTTCTGATCAATGTGTTGCTTAACGAGGTGACAAGACGCGCGCCCGTGGCTCCAAATGGATGACCAATGGCAAGGGCGCCACCGTTTACGTTGAGCTTTTCCTCAGGTATGAGACCAAAAGCTTTGCCTTCCCCGAAGTATTCCTCGCAGAATTTCGCCGAGTCCATGGATTTTATACAGCTCAGAACCTGCGCGGCGAAAGCCTCATGGATCTCAAACAGGTCAATGTCCTTTAAGGTAAGGCCATTACGCTTTAAAAGCATCGGAATCGCGATAGCCGGGCCAATCAAAAGTTGATCATGTGGATTCACGCCGACAAACATTACGTCACGGACAAGTGTCTTAGCTTTAAGACCGAGGGACTTGGCGAATCCCTCGTCAGCGATTAAACACACAGCCGCGCCATCTGTCAGGGCCGAGGAGTTGCCTGCGGTGATGGTCCCATATTTTTTATCAAAAGCTGGGCGAAGTTTGGCCAGTGCCTCAAGACTTGTGTCTCCACGAATGAGATTGTCTTTATCGACGCAGACTTGAAATTTCGGGGGAGCCCATACAGGTACAATTTCCTCTGCGAATACACCGGACCCCTCGGCTTTAGCCGCTTTGTGGTGGGACGCTACGGAAAATTTGTCCTGGTCTTCTCTGAGGATATCGTTTTTCTTGGCCATAATTTCTGAGTGCTCACCCATCGATAGGCCTGTCATGGGCTCACTGATACTCGGAGGCCTTGGTAGCCAAGCGCCAGCGGAGAACTCAGAGAGCATGGCGATCCGGGCAGCCGGAGTCTTGGCCTTATTTAACTTTATAAGAAATTTTCTTGCCTCTTTTGAGTATACGATGGGGAGGTCACTGAGACACTCAACTCCGCCCGCGAGGATCACTCGCCCATGACCAGCGAGGATCGTACGGGAGGCATCGGCAATGGTCTGCATGGAGCTTGTACAGGCCCGGTTTAGCGTATAACCGTGAATATGAACTGGCAGACCAAGGTTAATGATCGCATCGCGAGCCACATTCCCATTTTTTGTTTGCGGCACTACGACCCCGCATGATATCTCGTCAATTTCGTCGGCGCTGACGCCAGTTTTTAGAATTAGTCCTGCGACGGCGCGACTATATAATTCGAGGGCATCACAGTCCTCAAAGGAGCTGAAGGATTTTACGAACGCTGTCCGGGCCCCGTCGATGACCACTGGCCTTCGGTTTCCTCCCTGATTTGCACGCGTATATCTTGTTGTAACCGCCATTAACTCGCCTCCTGAATTTTGGGTTAAAGAGCCTGCTCCTTGACCCTTTCAATAATTTGACCAAGATATAAGTCACTGGATTTGTCCAGTGACTCAAAGACGCCGCCTACCCGCATTTTTTCCGCGTCGAACCATTTTACGAGGACCTTCAACGTAATAGTCTGGGGGGATGAAATCGCGAATGGGGTTAAAGGAATCTGCATCCAGAAGGAGTCACCAGCCCGGCAGGCGGCCTTTCCAGTAAACTCTATTTTAAATCCCGTGGCACTTATATCAAGTAACACAGCGCTGTGTACACCTAGTGGCCACCACTTGCTTCGCCTAAGCTCAACCAGGGCGTGTGACATGATCCGTTCTTGTCGTGATGTCGAGTTTTTGGAGTCCTGGGTGTCCTGCAAAGATGAAACCTCGTGTTGAGCCGGCGAAAACCTGGCGCCCCATTTTGTATAGGCGTGTAAAAATTGTATAATAAAATAGTCATGGGGGGAATCAGCCCGCTAAAATGTTGGTAAATTGGTCGTTTCCCCAAAAGGGCATGGATTGTTTAATGGTGGTAAAAAACGAAAGTGTGATTCATGGCCGGTACCGTGTGGTTATCCTCGGAGGAGGAATTCACGGCGTTGGAGTTGCGCATGATTTAGCGTCAAGAGGTTGGTGCGACGTATTGGTTGTTGAGAAGTCAGTACTTGGCGGCGGCACAAGTTCAAAAAGCACGAAACTTATACATGGCGGACTGCGGTACCTTCAGCACCCAAGAGACTTTCCCCTGGTAGCTGAGGGCCTTGAGGAGCGGGCTCTCCTTACAAAACTCGCGCCGGATATTGTAAAGCCCCTGCCCTTCATTTTTCCTGTCATGAAAAAAGGGGGCATGCCCCGTTTCATGATCAAAATCGGCTTATGGCTTTATGATGCATTGTCATATGGGAGGTCCCTGGGTAAACACTCATGGCTCTCTTTGGATGACGCGCTAAAGGAGGCTCCGATATTGGACAAAGCAGTCTTTAAGGGGTTTTATAAGTTCTTTGATGGGCAAACCGATGACCTCGCACTCGTCCGGCGGGTGGCGAAGTCAGCCTCTCAGCTCGGCGCGACGATAGTAGAGCACGCCAGTGCCCGGCACCTGTCTCATGATCAAAATGGCTGGCAGGTTAGTATTGATGTAGGGGGAGTGACGAAAGTCGTTACCGCCAAATATGTTGTAAATGCCTTAGGTCCCTGGGCTCATGAATTCTTTGAGGGGTCAGGGATAAAACCAAAGGTTGAGGGGATTAATAATCAGGGAACGCACCTACTGTTGCGTGACCTCGGCCTGAAGTCAGGTCTATTTCTTCAATCTCCTGATGATGGAAGAATATTTTTCGTGTTGCCGTGGCTTGGCTATACCTTGATTGGCACAACCGAGGACATTTATACGGGCCGCGCCGATGACTGCCAACCAGAGGCCAAACAGGTGGAGTATTTGCTCGAGAGGTGTAATCGATTTTTATCGGTGAAATTGCGCGCCGAGGATGTTATCAAGACGTTCGCGGGGATGCGTTGGCTTGCTCGTGACGTTGGAAGCGACATCTCCGATACGTCTCGAACTCATTTAGTCACCGAGCACAAGATAGGTACAGATATTCTCTATACAATTTACGGCGGCAAACTGACCGCCTATCGTGCGCTAGCTGAGGAAATCGCCTCTAAAATTACCAAGAGCTTTGGCGATGAATCGCCGTCAAAAACACATCTTCCGGAGGCGTGGGCTAAGGAAGACTCATTGCCTGAGGAGTTCCGGTTGCCGGAAAGATTTTCCAGGATTTAAACCAACAAACAAATCAGGGCCAGGTGTGATCAAAAAAAATCCGCAAAAACCCAAAAAAATAAAACCAAAAAGACCGGTTTCCAAAGTATTGCATAGCGTCAGGCAGGTGTTGAAAATCTCACACATCGCCGAGGATGAGGCCGTCTGGCAATGGGGTGAGGCGAGCCTTGAGGCTCTGCCGGCGCGCTTTGACCTTGGTGTTTGGAACATCTGGAAGGGGTCAGGAGGCGAGGGTTTTCTGTGTGAGTACAAGCGCATTATTAAGGATCGGCATCTGCTTTTATTTCAAGAAGCCTTGCTTACTTTAAAAGGTTTGGGGAGTTTCGTCCCAAGTGGATACGCGGCCCATCATGGGGCGACTTATCGGCGTAAAGACGGACTAAGAGAGGGCGTCATGACTGTCTCTTCAGCCCGGACAAAAGACCCGGCACAAAGAATACTGTGTCTGATCCCGGAGCCGCTTCTTAAGACCACCAAAGCAACACTTGTAACGATGTATAAAATAGACGGCCAAAAAAACGCTCTATGTGTCGTGAATACGCACGCCACGCTTTTTAGAAGTCCGGGGGCGGCAGCGCGCGAACTTGAGCAGGTCATAGACCAGATTGCTGGACACGAGGGCCCGATTCTGTACGCAGGTGACTTCAACACGTTTTCAAAGGTATATATAGAGGCCGTAGACAGGGTCTTGTCATCTATAGGTTTGAAACGAGTCGTGCTCGAGGGCGACCCGCGTTCCGCAATCACCGCCCTTGATCAGGTCTATGTTCGGGGCATTGTGATCAAAGACGCCAGAATAGATACGACATTTACCCATTCTGATCATTTTCCGATTATGGCAAGTGTGGAAATCGCCTGAGATTAAGTCAGCCGAGATAGCTCTTAAAAAGCTGTGCCGAGACCAAAGGACACCTTGTCGCCGCTTGAGCCAAAGCCCTGACGGGACTCAGCGGTGACGTTATACTCAAAGCGGTCTTTTTTAACTATCCATTCACCCTTGTATTTTTTCTCAAGATTCGCGTAAAAAATATTTACGCGGGGCAAAGAAGAATCACCCAGGATATTCAGCGCCGCTGTCTGGGTCGCCTGCATTTTATGGTTATATTTCCTGGCGATGGACATCTCGCCATAAAGTGGGGCCTTTAATTCAGTGGTCACGCGATCTTGGGCTGATTTACCACCGGCGATAAATTGCGTCGTTATAAAACCATCGGCCTGAGTCATGGTTATACGGGCCCCCGGAAGCGAACCCTGACCAACCTGATCGCTGACAGCGGCCTCTTGGTCGGCAGCGTCGACTTTCACATCCATTTTCATGGAGGGAGTTTTACTCCAGACACTCGTGTTTTGAGCGAGAGCATCATCGAAAGCTGGGTCATCAGGAAACACCTTCCGGTTCTCATGACTATCTAAGCGGTCGATGGTGTAAATGACTTTAGCTGGTCTGGCGAACCCAGAATCCATATCGGAAAGGCTGCCAAGACTCGCTACAGGTACAGCGTTTTCCGCAGGTAAAATATCCGCCTCAACCAGTCCGTAACGAATGTCGGGAGTCGCGTTCGATTTTGCCTTTAGACTGTCAGGACTTGCGAGGTCTAATTTAAAAACAAGCCCATTTTTAAAGCGGTTAAAAATCGGAAACGCCTCTTTAAATCTAACCTCAGTCGCTTTACGCGATTGTTGAGATAAAGTGACGCGAAGCTGGTCCGTATCGCCGCGGGGCCCCGGAGAGTCAGGATCAACAGCTAAAGTAGAGAGGCGCGTCATCCATTTTGCCTTGGCAAGCTCAGGAGCGCTGGAGGCGACCTTGTAAGTTGCAAGGTTACTGCCGGCTTGGCGTTGGGTTACTGTAACGGCGAGTAAATTTAGTTTCGCGGCTAATACGTCGCTAAGGTCAGTAGCTTGAAGGAAGTTTCCCTTGGCACCACTTTGGAGATCTTCTTTTGAGTAGCGGACAGTTTTCAACTCACCAGCAAATGATGTTGAGCAGACGGAGTAGGCCACAGTAACTGCCAGAAGACTCAGGAATTTTGAGGGTTTAATTGTCACGTGTCCTCGAAGGTGAGCGGGAGCTGGCGATGGAAAATCCACCACCCCTACAATGAATGATGCAAAGACAAGGCCAGCCACCAGGGTGGACTAACTAAATGATTTTATGTTCTTTTTGGCTCCCAGATGGGGGACTCGGGTGTCTAAAATCCTGACACTCGCCGCTTGCCTCTAACCCCCCAAAAACGTTATGGTTGGGGCCTTACAATGCTATGACCCCAAAACGGCAGTAACATCCGGTAATATAAGGTAAAAATCATGAAAGCAATCCGTCCAGACGTCAATTTGTCAGAAATGGAACGCGAGGTCCTCGCCTCATGGAAGACCAATCAGATTTTTACGAAGCAAAATGACCGGCGAAAGAACGCGAAGGAGTTCGCGTTTTACGATGGCCCGCCGTTTGCCAATGGCCTGCCGCATTATGGGCATTTACTCGCCAACACTATAAAAGACATCGTTCCGCGTTACTGGATAATGCGAGGTTTTAAAGTCGAGCGAAAATTCGGCTGGGACTGCCACGGTGTGCCGGTTGAGTATGAGATTGAGAAGCGCGACAATCTGAAAGGCTCCGGAGCGATCAAAGAAATAGGTATCGGTGAATTTAACGAGCGTTGTCGCGCCTCGGTTCTTCATTACGCCAATGAATGGGAAAAAACCATTACCAGGATTGGTAGGTGGGTTGACTGGAGTAACCAGTATCGAACTATGGACATGTCTTTTATGGAGACAGTGTGGTGGGTGTTCAGCGAGCTTTATAAAAAAGGACTAGTCTACCGCAGCCATAAAGTAGTTCCATACTCACCGCGTCTCACATCCGTGCTTTCAAATTTTGAGGCCAATCAAAATTATAAAATGACGCAGGACCCATCGGTTTTTATCAGATTTAAACTTAAAAACGAGGACGCGTATTTTCTCGCGTGGACCACCACTCCCTGGACACTCATCTCAAACCTCGCTTTGGCTGTGGGGCCGGACATAGATTATGTAAAGGTTAAACACCTTGCTGATGGCGCGGTTTACTGGCTTGCCGAGGCACGGCTTGACGCTGTATTTAAAAAACCAAAATCAGGTGAGGCGGTTGTTGAGATACTTGAGCGCTCTAAAGGTAACGCTCTTAAAGGAAAAAGCTACGAGCCACTTTTTCCATATTTTGCGTCCCACAAAAACTCGTTTGTAGTTCTTGTTGACTCATACGTAACGACTGCGGACGGATCGGGCATCGTACATCAGGCTCCAGCATACGGTGAGGATGACTTCAGGATTTGCAAGGCGGCAAATATTGAATTCGTCGATCCAATTGATGATGAAGGACGGTTTAAAGATCCGATCTCAGAATATAAGGGCATGAACTTCAAGGAAGCCGATAAGGAAATCACCAAAAGGCTGAAGGCCGAGGGTAAGCTTATCCGGCAGGAGACCGTTGATCACAGTTATCCATTTTGTGACCGGACGGATACACCGCTTATGTACCGCGCCGTTCCATGCTGGTACGTCGCGGTCGAGAAAATCATTCCAAAACTTGTCGCCAACAACCAAAAAATAAACTGGGTTCCCGGACACCTGAAAGATGGCCGCATGGGCAACTGGCTTGAGAATGCCCGCGACTGGGCCATCAGCCGCAACCGGTTTTGGGGTACGCCGCTTCCTATATGGGTCTGTGACACCCATGAGGAGCATATTGAGGTTTTTGGAGACGCCGGTACCCTTGAGAGTAAGTCAGGCCGTAAGCTTACGGATCTCCATAAGCATTTTATCGACGACATAGCGTTTAAATGCTCCGAGTGCTCCGGAACCATGAAACGTGTGCCGGAAGTGTTTGACTGCTGGTTTGAGTCTGGAAGTATGCCGTACGCCCAGCTTCATTATCCATTTGAGAACAAGGCTCGCCTGGAAGAGATTTTCCCCGCCGATTTCATTGCCGAAGGCCTGGACCAGACACGTGGATGGTTTTATACCCTGTCGGTACTTTCGACGGCGCTATTTGACCGCCCGGCTTTCAAAAATGTCATCGTAAATGGAATTATTTGTGATGAGACCGGCAAAAAAATGTCAAAGCGGCACCGAAACTATACCGCTCCAGAGGAGCTCCTGGAAAAATACGGGGCCGACGGCACAAGGCTTTACATGATCAATTCGCCGATTCTTCGGGGCGAGGATCTGGTGTTTTCAGATAAAGGGGTAGTCGAGACCATTCGGGCTGTTATCCTGCCATTATGGAATGCCCAAAGCTTTTTGACAACTTACGCCGACGCGGATGGCTGGCGCCCGAATGCCGAACTTGCTGGAGGCAAAAGGCCAAAAGCCACCGCGGAGCTTGATCAGTGGATCATCAGCCGTCTGCATACAATGATTCAGAGCGTGCACCAGCATATGGAGAGCTATCACTTGTACGCTGTGATCCCGGTAGTTCTTACCTTCATCGAGGAACTTACAAACTGGTATATTAGGTTAAGTCGCAGGCGTTTTTGGGGCAAGACAAACGGAGCTAAAACCGACCTTGATCCTGATCAGGTATCTGCCTATGAGACGCTCTATTATGTATTGATAGAGTTTACGAAAGTGTTCGCTCCGTTTGCGCCCTTTGTCTCTGACCGCGTATACCGAAATCTCACGGATGGTCTGGCCGGTGTCGCGGAATCGGTTCACCTGACAGATATTCCTGAAGCCGATAAAAATGCCATCGACTTTGATTTGGAAGAAAATATGTCACTTATCCGGCGCGCAACGGAACTTGGACGATCACTACGGGCCAAACATCAAATAAAAACGAGACAGCCACTGCCATCACTGATGGTTATAACTCGCAAGGATCGTGATAAAGATGCTATCGACCGCGGAGTTCATATTATTCGCGATGAGCTGAATGTGAAGGCCATTACGTTTTCCACGGATGAGGCGCGGTTTGTGCGCCTTGGTGTAAAACCAAACCTGAAAACTCTCGGCAAAAAACTTGGCAGTGCCATTGGCTCCGTGCGTGTCGCTTTTGAGGAGCTTTCAAAAGACCCGTCTGCCGTGGCCAAGTTTCTGGCAGAGGCGGAGTCTACTGGTAAGACGACGTTGGCAGGCCACGAGTTGACCGTAGAGGATCTTGTTATTGAGCGTGGTCCTAAGGATAACCGCCTGATCGCTACTGAGTTGGGCGTTACTATATTGCTTGATACGACGGTAACGGAAGAGCTCTTACTTGAGGGCTATGCCCGCGAGATTGTAAGCAGAGTGCAAAACCTTCGTAAAGACTCGGGCCTGCAAGTTACCGACCGCATCCAGATTTCCTTTAAGGGTGATGACGACGTTAAAAAGGCGATCACCATGTTTAATGGCTACATAACCGGTGAGACGCTAGGAAACAGTCTTGACGCTGTCAATGAGGTGTCGTCTCCGCATCAGGTCACCACAGATATTAATGGGCACACCCTGATTCTTGGACTGGTAAAGGCCTGATGAGAGGGCTACTGGTTTCAGCCCTTTGCGCGCTTGGTTTAAATTCCTGCTATCTAACAAAGCAAGGCTACCGGCAGCTTGGTCTTTTGACCTCGCGAGAACCCATTGATGATGTTCTTAAAGAAGACAAGGCGTCGGCGGAGCAAAAACAAAAATTAGAATTTACCCGCAAGACCCTCGCCTACGCACAAAGTGAGGGCCTGAAAACAGGGGCGGCCTATAAAGACTTTGTCAGTCTTAATGGCGAGGTGGTGTCTTACACTATTCAAGCGGCCAAACCCACGGAGATGAGGCTTAAGACCTGGTGGTTTCCGGTGGTAGGCAGTGTTCCTTATTTAGGGTTTTTCGATAAAGCCGACAGGGACGACGAAGCCTCTGATCTTGAGCGGGACGGTTTTGAGATTTACAAAGGTGGAGTCGCCGCCTATTCAAGTCTTGGATGGTTCTCTGATCCGGTTTATTCGTCAATGCTGAGACGTTCTGATGTGGAGCTCGCGCATTTATATTTTCACGAGTTGACTCATCGGACGATATGGCTGCAAGATGGCGTGGAGTTCAATGAGAATTTGGCTGAATATGTCGCGGACGCGCTCACCGGAAGTTATTTCAAATCCCTAAACCGGGATGGGGAATTGACTCAGTTTCGCGAGGCGAACGCCGACTATGAGTTATTCAGGGTCTGGCTCAAAAAATTACGGCAAGATCTTGAGCGGAGTCTGACGCAAACAGAGCGTATGCCTGAGCTGATTCGGGTGTCTGAAAAGTCGAAAGTCATTTCTTTGGCGGTTTCCTTAAAGCCTATATATAAGCGAATAGATTTCGTGGGATCCCACCCGTGGAATAATGCCAGGATCCTTGCTGCCGGGTTATATTCGCCGGATGTCTTAAAATTTGAGAGGGCGGCCTCTTGTTTTGGGGCTGCCAACGCGCCATTTAAGATTGGTAACTTCCTAAAGGCTTTGGAAAAATCCGCCGAAAAAGCCGGGACAGGGTTTTTAGCTTTAGAGCAAATGTGTCAATCCCCAGGTCAAGAGGGCTAAAGAGCAAATGGCTGATCAGCAACAGTCATCCCTACCACAGGAATTTGAGCTTTGGCTTACGTCAAAGAACTATAAATCTATTCGTCCGGTTCTTAAAACAGCGGAGCCAGCCGACATCGGCGAGAGGCTAGCGGAGCTTCCCATAGCCGAGCTGGTGGTATTATTTCGTCTTATCCCGCGGTCTCGCAGGGCGCAGGTTTTCGCCTATGTCCCTTTTGAGCGGCAGGAGGAGCTTTTAGAGTCCTTACCTGAAGCCGTTGTGTCGACACTTCTCAATGATATGGAGCCCGACGACCGGACTCGCCTTCTTGAGGATCTGCCTTTTGAGATCCGCTCCCAGATTCTTTTAAAGCTCTCGCCTGAAGAGCGCAGCATGGCCTGGCAGCTTCTTAGTTACGATGAGGACTCGGTTGGGCGTCTTATGAACCCCGAGTTTATTTCTGTGCGCGGCGAGCTTAAAGTGGCTGACGCCTTGGAATTTATAAGATGGACTGTCAGGGACGCCGATGAGCTGCATAGTTTTATTTTCGTCATTGATCCCGACGGAAAATATAAAGGCGAGGTAAGTCTTGCGAGTTTGATTTTAGCGGACCCCCCGTCATTATCGTTAGAGCAGATCATGGACACAGCGACGGTTGCCCTCGCGGTTACAGACGACAAAGGTGCCGCGGTGGATTTTTTCCGAAAATACGACAAGGCTTTCAGCCCGGTTGTAGACAGCGAAGGGATTCTCGTCGGGATTCTTACCGCTGACGACGTTTTTGATATCGCGGAAGACGAAGCCACAGAAGACATCCAGCAGTTCGGTGGTACT
Source organism: Oligoflexales bacterium (assembly GCA_947468665.1). Taxonomy (GTDB): domain Bacteria; phylum Bdellovibrionota_B; class Oligoflexia; order Oligoflexales; family RGVZ01; genus CAMDKS01. The sequence continues at coordinate 101,423 of CANILH010000001.1, forward strand.
GCGATATTAGAAGATAGTTACTTTGACACGCCAGGAATGGTGCTTCTTCGAAAGAGGGCCGGTTGGTTATGCGCATTATTCATCAGCGAACTTTTTACCGGTACAGCCCTCAGGCATTATGACGAGGCAATCGCTGAGATGCGCTATCTCGTTTATTTTGTGCCTTTGGTGATCAGCTCTGGCGGTAACTCCGGCAGTCAGGCATCGTCTCTCGTGATCCGGGGGCTCGCGGTTCGTGAGATGGAACTTTCCGATTGGCGCCGTGTTTTCGGACGGGAAGTTTTGATGGGACTTGGTCTTGGCCTTATTCTGGGGGCTATCGGGTTTGTCCGTGCGTGGACCTGGGAGCACAATATTCTTATCGCCGCGATTGTCGGCATTTCCCTTGTCGGCGTAGTTTTATTTGGGTCGGTGGTTGGGGCGGTCATGCCATTTGGAATCAAGCGTTTCAATATGGACCCTGCGGTTAGTTCTTCGCCTTTCATCGCCTCCCTTGTGGATGTGGCCGGGATAATGATCTATTTTAACGCCGCAATCTGGATCATGCGTTCGATCGGGCCTATGCTTGGGCTTCACGCGCCGGGTGGCGGTTAAATACCATGTGGATCGACGACCAGATTTTGAAATACTACGATAAGGATTTTCACGCGGAGATATTCGTGCCCGCGGAGTCCTCCATAGTCCTTGGAAGCGCCAATAACCAGGACCTCGAGGTTAATGTTGCCGCCTGTGGCGAGGGGAATGTACCAATATTTCGTCGGTACGGCGGCGGTGGTACTGTGGTGCTATATTCCGGCTGTGTCGTGGTAAGTCTTGGCTGCTGGGTGAGGGAGTCTTTTCAGAATACGCTTTATTTTGATTTGCTTAACAAATCAGTCATCAAGGCACTATCCAATTCCTGGCCTGGCCTGCCGGAACTCTCGCAAGCCGGGATTTCGGACATCGTCTCAGGTGGGCGCAAAGTCGCGGGTACGTCCCTTTTCAGAAGTCGTAATTATTTACTTTATCAGGCGAGCATACTGGTTGATCTTGACCGCGATCTTGTCGGGCGGCTTCTTTGTCACCCAACTAAGGAGCCAGATTACCGCAAGGGTCGGGGGCATGGGGATTTTTTGACGTCATTAAATGAGATGACTCTTGCGCAAAAATCAGCCCCATCTGTGGCAACAGTGCTTCAGGAGACTTTTGAGGACGTAACGCGCGGGATCTTGGGGGAACACCTGATCGCGCCCATTGATAGCCAAAAATCGGCCCTCAGGGCCCGACTTGACCGAAGTCTCGCGGGGTCGAATTAATAGTACCGAGGAGCCGCGTTTACAGATTATGAACGTTAAACGGTGGTCTCAAAATCCACATGCCCATCTGGAACAGTGGACAGATGGTAAGTGGCGGCAGTAAAGGGCACAATGACGGCAATCGCTAGGCTTTCCCACAAAATACCCACTGCCGCGGAAATAAATCTTCCGCCATTGACAGAAAACTGAGCGACATGAAAATCAGTGGCGAGAATGCCGGCTGGTATGCCGAATATGGTATCTAATATGGCTAGAGTCTCGATGCCCATGGAAACGGCAAAAAACACTGTCAAAAAAATTCCCGTGACTGACAATACATTGATAAATACCGGCCAGCGGCCAAAATCTGTCCGGTTTGCGTATTTAAGAAATAGCGTATCCCATGCTGTCCGAAACCCGCCGCCAGCCCCCGCAACAAGTGTCACAGGGAGCATAACAAGCATCGACATCGCCACGGCGCGAAGTAATGGCATTAAAACAAGAACCGGCATAACCAAAATCAGAAGCAAAAGAGCGCCAGGCCCTTTTGTGAGTAAAACTCTGAGCGCTCGTTTGGTAACGTCAAAAACAGGGCCTGGCCGGCTCTCAAAATAATCCACTGATGTGCGGGCAAGAGTAAGGATCCCAATGACCCCAAGCCCCCCCGAAATAATGGCCCATCCAAGTACTCTTGAGGAAATGGCGGCAAAAAAAGTCTCAATTTGGTCTATGAGCTTTACCTGGGTCAGGCTACCGAGGGTGAGCGTGGCCTCTGAGGCGGTCATATTCCATATAAAAAAAGCCAGGATCTGCGGCAGCATAATAAACAAGAAGGTTATTAATAACAGGTCTTTACGGCGGTTACTGAGGGCTTCGACGCCGTATTTGAAAATCATCGCCAGATTTGTTTTAGGAAGCTTGGTGGACAAACGAAAACTCCTCATTTATAAGGCCACTTCAATAGGGGACACTTGTGACCGACACATTAATCATTACAGAGATATATGCCTCAATTCAAGGTGAGTCTAGCTATGCTGGCCTTCCTTGTACGTTTGTGCGCCTGACCGGGTGCCCATTAAGATGCCGTTGGTGCGATACGGCTTATGGCTTCTATGGTGGAACGGAAATGAGCCTTGAAGCCATTTGCTCGAAGGCCTCTGACCTGGGCGTTAAACTCGTGGAACTAACTGGCGGCGAACCTCTTGCCCAAAAACAATGCTCGGAACTTGCCAGGATGCTCACTGACCACGGCTTTAAGGTTTTGATTGAGACCGGAGGATCAGAAGACGTGAGCCCGCTGCCAAAGACGACTCATATAATCATGGATATTAAATGTCCGGGCTCTCAGATGGCAGACCGCAATCACTGGGAAAACCTAAACCACTTAAAGCCAACAGACGAAATCAAAATGGTCTTGTCTCACCGGGAAGATTTTGACTGGGCGGTGGACATCATCAATAAACATAAGCTTAGTGAGCGTTTTAATGTTTTGCTTAGTCCCGCGTTTGGACTGCTCCAGCCAAAAGATCTTGTCGATTGGATGATGGCAGCCAAACTAAACGCCAGGCTTAATCTCCAGCAGCATAAATATATCTGGCACCCCCGCACGAAGGGTGTCTGATTATGACTACCAACGCTGACCTGATGACAAGACTAAAAGCTGTCGAGTGCCGAGATAGCACCTATAAGCCTAAAAGCACTCCTTTGGTTTTCGCCCGCGCGAAAGGCTCCGTGGTCTGGGACGTAGAGGGAAAGTCTTATATTGATTTATGCGCAGGCTTCGGAGCTTTGCCTCTTGGCCACGCATCCGAAGCACTCCTTGCGGTGACAAGAGAATTTGAGAATGCCGAGCCAATGGTTGAGCACGCCATGGGGGATGTCTATCCATCGGAAGAAAAAATACTTTTTCTTGAGACCCTAAGATCACTTATGCCTGATAGTTATAAACTTGGGGCTTTGGCTCTAAGTGGTGGGCAGGCAGTCGAGATCGCCCTCAAAACGGCTATGCTCGCCACCAAGAACTCAGGCTTTATTGTTTTTGAGAATGCCTACCACGGACTTGATTTCGGGGTGTTGCCGCTCACGGCAAGAGAAGATTTCAGAGTGCCGTTTAAAAATTACCTCGCTGAAGACAACATCGTGAGACTTCCTTACGGTGCGTCAAAGGCAATAGTTAGTCAGGGCATCTCAAAACTAAAAAGCACGGGCCTTGCGGCCATTATCGCAGAACCTATTCAAGGCAGAGCGGGTGTTAATAGTCCACCCGCAGGCTGGCTATCCATGCTCTCTGACATCGCCCACGAGCACTCTGGCCTTTTGATACTTGATGAGGTCTTCACGGGATTTGGCAGAATCGGTACGTTGTCTTCAGCGGGCGAGGCCAACGCCGATATCTCCTGCTTTGGTAAAGCCATCGGCGGCGGTTTTCCGATTTCTGCTTGTTTTGCAAAAAAACATATTATGAATGCCTGGCCGGAAAGCTCAGGAGAAGCCATTCACACAGGCACCTTTTTTGGCCATCCGTTTTCTGCGGCCGTCGGCCGAAGGACTCTCCTTGCCATTAAAGATCGAGATTTAGCGCAGCGGTCAAAAAGTCTCGGCGAGACGATAAAATTCCGGCTTCGAGAGGCACTTAAAGATAGCCCCCTGGTAAAAGATATCAGGGGCGAAGGGCTTTTTATCGGCATTGAATATACCTCGCCGGGCTTTGCGGCAGTCCTTATGGACAGGCTTCGAGAACGGGGTGTCATAGCTCTACCATCCGGAGCGACAGGGTCTGTTTTATCGATTACGCCAGCGCTTAATATTCCTGAAGATGTTCTTTTTGAGGCCATAGGCCACGTAATCGAAATTTCAAAATAGTGACCGGACCCTCACCTTGAAATATCCTCCAAAGACCATGTTGGCGAATTTTTTCTGATTTTCTTAATAAAAATCATCGTCCCATGTCGCTCACTCCCGGCAAATATACCAACTTGGACACTGTCATCAAAAAGACTCTCTTTCCGGCCTAAGAACTCTGGCGTATAGAAAAAAGCAGACAGTTAATCTGAAAAGGAGTCTCAGATGTTATTGGCCATTATCAGAATTCTTGTAGCGACTTTGCTTCTGCCATTATTTTCAAATTCCGCTAGGGCGGCCTCACCCGTAAAAGATCTGGCGAAATATCTTATGGCGGAAGACGTTCAGGTCATGCGGGCCATGACGGAGTCTGATTTAAGCCTCGCTCGTTATAGGGAAGAAGGCCCGGTGATTATTTTAGAGGTCGCAAGATCTGCCAGCCGGGTGTTTTATTACACTGAAGTAAATGACCTTGGGGGAATTTTACTAAGTGCATCTTTTGATTCCAGCGACATCAAAACAGAACTTCAGGCACACAGCATCACGTGCCGCGATATTCTTAAGGCATTAGAGCAAGAGACTTTATTTCGCACCGCCTGCCGCGGGTTAAGATAACGCCGTAATGTTCTGCTCAAGACTTGCCATCTGACTGGTCATATTGGTAATTTGCTCTTTTGTCTGGGTGATAACTTCTTCCGGCGCCCGGTCAACAAAATTTGGATTATCGAGTTTGGCGCGAAGTCCCGCTAAGACCTTTGACACACGGTCGCGCTCGCCCGTAAGGCGCTTTTTTTCGGACGCGACATCGATGACCCCAGCAGCAGGGATGTAGGCCTCAAAGCCTTTGCCAATGGTTACTAGTGACTGGCCGGGACGTGTTACATCGGGAGCAGCTTTTAATTCACTAACCGTAGCAAGCCTTTTAACAAGTGGAGCAACCTCATTGACCACCTGGCATAAGGTCTTATCTGCTCTCATGTGAACCGCGACCGTATCCTTAGGATTAATATTGGCGAGGGCTCTTGAGGACCGGATTCCCGTTATCAATTCTTGCACCATGGCCCATTGATCTCCGGCGTCCGGAAACCGTTGGAGCTTAGACCCATCTGGAAAATCGGCGATCACAAGGCTCGCGGGTCTTGCCCAGGATGGGTGTGCGGGAAGCCTGTCCCAGAGTTCCTCGGCAATAAACGGCGTAATGGGGGAAAGGAATCTTAAAATTCCCTCAAAGATATAAACCAAGACGCTGACGGCCTGCGCTTTGGCTGCTTCGTCAGTGCCATTGAGAGCTTCTTTGGCGCACTCTAGGCCCCAGTCGCAGTAGCTTCCCCAGGTGAAGTGGTAGATTTTATTGATGGCCTCATTAATGCGGAATTGATTTAAGAGTTTATCCACGTCGTCGGCAGTTCTCGCGAACTCTTCCACCAGCCATTTGCTGGCGATATCCATTTTCGCGGGGTTGAGCGGCACGATCTTCGCGTCTTTTGACGTGTAGCGAAGAAGAAATCTAGCCGAGTTCCAGAGTTTATTGACAAATCTCGCGCCATTCTCGAAATCACTGATTTCCATGCGAACTCGTCCGCCCAGTGGAGAAAGAGCGACGCCGGTGAATCTCAAGGCGTCTGTTCCGTGCTTGGCGATAACGTCCAAAGGATCAATTCCATTGCCCAGGGTTTTTGAGAATTTTCGCCCTTGTTTGTCACAGATGGTGGCCGCCATATAGACGTCCTTAAATGGGACCTTGCCTTTTATTTTAAGTCCCACCATAACCATGCGGGCGACCCATAAAAATAAAATCTCGTTGGCTGTGACCAGAGTGTCAGTCGGGTAAAAGTAGTCGAGGTCCTTGGTTTTTTCTGGCCATCCGAATGGCGATATCGGCCAAAGCCAGCTTGAAAACCAGGTATCTAAGACATCTTCGTCTTGCTTGAGATCAGTGCCGGCACATGTTCCGCAAGCCTTGGGATCTTCCATACCAGTGGTGACGGCCTGACATTTCTGGCAGTACCAAATCGGGATGCGGTGTCCCCACCAGATCTGCCGGCTGATACACCAGTCTTGAATATTCTCAAGCCAGTGGAGGTAAGTTTTTTTCCAGAGGTCTGGGTGAAATTTCACGTCGCCATTTTTGGCGGCTTCGATAGCGGGTCCTGCCAGGTCTTTCATTTTGACAAACCACTGCATGGAAAGCCTTGGCTCAATGATCGCCTTTGAGCGGTCTGAGTGAGGAACAGCGTTGCGGTGGGTCTCGTCTTTAATAAAAAGACCTAGTTCTTTCATGCCTTTGACGATTTCTTTGCGGGCGACAAATCTATCCAGACCCTTAAAGCGGGCGGGACAGTTATCTGCCATCGTTGCGTCCTCATTCATGACGCTGATAAATGGCAAATTATGGCGTTTCCCCATCTCAAAGTCATTGACGTCATGTGCTGGAGTAATCTTCACGCAGCCAGTACCGAAGTCAGCGGCGACATAGCTGTCGGCGATGATGGGAATCACGCGGTCTGTAAACGGCAATTTTACGTGCTTACCGATAAGATGCTTATAACGCTCGTCATCTGGATTGACGGCGACGGCGGTATCTCCGAGCATAGTTTCCGGACGGGTGGTGGCGACGGCGATGAACTCTCCCGGGAGTTCATCGACCGGGTAATTAAAATGCCAAAGAATGGCATTCATTTCGATGGTCTCAATCTCGTCATCACTGATGGCAGTTTTAAGAACGGGATCCCAGTTGACGAGCCTTTGGCCGCGGTAAATGAGTCCCTCGTTATAGAGCTCCACAAAAATAGCTCTGACAGCCTTACTTAAGACCGGATCCATGGTGTAGGCCTCGCGGTCCCAGTCACATGAAAATCCTAACGAGCGAAACTGCTCGGTGATCATGCCGCCATATTTGTCCTTCCACGCGTGAAGGCGCTCTAGCATAGCGGGGCGCCCGATTTGTTGGCGGGTTTTGCCTTCCGTTTTCTCAAGGTCTTTTTCCACCATCATTTGGGTGGCGATGCCCGCATGATCAGTACCCGGAAGCCAAAGGGCGTTAAAGCCTTTCATCCGTTTCCATCGCACAAGAATATCTTGAATGGTGTAGGTCGTGCCGTGGCCCATGTGGAGCTGGGCTGTGACATTGGGCGGGGGCATCAAGATAGTGTATGGTTTTTTTGCGCTACTAGTAGGTGCCTTAAAAAATCCGCCTTTTTGCCAGCGGTCATATAGTTTTTTTTCGAAGACTTTTGGATCGTACGTAATTTCCATTTCAGACATGCGAAAAACCCCAGGCAGAAAATTTTCGCCCAAAGGTCTGTACCCTTGGACGACTAAGGTGCTAAAGGGCTGTTTTTATCACATTTATTTTAAAAAAGAGACCGATTGTTTAGTGTGAGGCCTGGTCAGGGCCTTCAGTAAGCCCGACTTTAAGTCCGGCTTGTAAGATGGCTCTGGCGGTTGCTTGGGCGTTACAAGCTGTGCCAAGACAACCGTATATTTTTTGTATTCGCTCAATATCGCCGACTGATAGGGACCTGTTGGCAAGCCCCGTGCCGATCATAATGCTAGGGTTCATGATGGAGGTGTTGTCATAGGCTTCACTGACATGAGCCAATCCTAAAAAATGTCCCAGCTCATGGGTCGCCAGACTTTGCATGTCAACGATTTCACGCTGATCTATTGGCGACTGCTGCAAGGCGTTGGCAATAAAGTAATTTTCTGTGTTGTAGTGAATATCGGCCGCGTCAATCAGCTGATATTCGTTATTGGGGTTGTTCCAGATCGTAGTCGCCAGTACCTCGGCTTTTTTCCCGGTTTTTTTCCAGTTAGCGTCAAGGTATTGGCCATTTATCTGGTCACGAAGTGAGGAATATAAGTCCGGAAATGAGTCACCCGTATTACCTGTATGGACTCCGGCGTACGTAAATAATGTCTTGCCTGTGGCGACCTCCCACGTATGCATGGCAGCTTTAAGTGCCGCTAGCTGAACCTTTGCCATGCCTTGGTCAGATTTATATATGATCGGAAGGCTGGTCCAACCAGAGGGCGCGTGAAGACCGAATTCTGGCGATGAGGGATCTGCGCTATTGGCAGCCTGCACTTCGCTTGGTTGCTGGTGATCACCCGTCAAGCTTGCTTTGTACATTTGCGCGCCGCAGGCAATAAAGTTTGTAAAGGCAGCAGTAATGGCTACAGCGACAAGTAAATATCTAGTCATTAGCTTCATCGGTTAAGTACCCCCAAGGGTTTTGATCGATACGTCCAAAGGGGATGGGAGGGTCGACCTAAACTTGGGGTACCTATCGGCCGAAAAAATAAGGGGCCCAAGGTCCCCTACATTATCTTAACAAAATCAACCTATTATACTAGCCATTCACGACCGCTTTTATTCGCCTTACGCCGCGGCTTGAGGCTTCTTCTTTCTGGATTTTAAACCCGCCCAGTTCCCGGGTGTTTTTGACGTGGGGGCCGCCGCAGACTTCAGTTGAGAAATCTCCCATAAAGTAGACATTGACCCGGTCACCGTACTTATTCTCAAAAAGCCCGATAGCGCCTTTTGCCTTAGCCTCCTCAAGCGACATGTCTTTCAGATCAATCTCAAGGCCGCGGTTGATTTGCTCGTTTACGATAGTTTCTACTGCCTTGATCTGCTCTGGGGTCATTTTATCCGGGTGGCTAAAGTCGAAACGAAGACGTTCTGGAGTAATGTTGCTGCCTTTTTGCTCGACATGAGTCCCGAGGACGCGGCGCAAAGCCTCATGGAGCAAGTGAGTCGCGGTGTGAAGCTTCGTGCTTTCCTCGGAGGTGTCTGCAAGGCCGCCTTTAAATAATTTCTCGCCGGCCATCCGGCTTTTGGCCTGATGTTCCTCAAAGGCCTGATTATAGGCCGTAATATCCACACTCAAACCGCGTTCTTTGGCGATCTCCTGAGTGACTTCAAGTGGGAAACCAAACGTCTCAAACATATAGAAGGCCAGCTTGCCGTCAATCTGATTGCCGGTAAGTCTGGTGAGTTCCTTCTCCAGATGCTTTAAACCCTGACCAAGGGCTTTGGAGAATTTTTCCTCCTCCTCACGAATAGCGCCAACGAGGGCGTTTCGTTTGGAAGTGACTTCTTGATAGTGGCTGTCATAAACACCAATAAAGGAATCTACCAATCGGTCAATATACTGAGGCTCAAGATGAGCTTTATTGGCGAGCCTGAAGGCCCGCCGAAGCACCCGTCGAACGATATAGCCGGCTCCAACGTTACTTGGAAGTACGCCATCAGCGATGGCGAACATCGCAGCCTGGACGTGATCGACAACGATTCGTTGTTCTTGCTTATTGAGGGTAGGAGCTTTTTCTTTGATGAAGGTCATGGCAGGGTCATAAATGCTGGATTCGTAAACGCTCGACGATCCGCTGAGGATGGAACAAACGCGAAGAAGCCCCATGCCAAAATCAACGTTGGGTTTTGGTAGTTTTACAAAATTCCCGTCTTGTTTCTTTTCATATTCCATAAATACGTTGTTACAGATCTCGACGTAACGCCCACACGTACAGGCCGGTGAGCACTCCGGATTTTTCAGGACGCAGTGGTCTTTCGTGATGAAAAATGTCTCTGAGTCTGGTCCACATGGGCCAGCACCGCCCACAGGTCCCCAAAAATTGTCTTCTCTTGGAAGTTTGAATACACGTTCCTTCGGAATGCCTAGTTTAAGCCACGCGTTGTAGCTTGTTTCATCGAAGGGTATTGCGGCCTCACCGGCGAATACGGTGCAGGCCAGACGCTCTGGCTTAAACGGCAAGACTTTTGTCAGGAATTCATAAGTCCAGCTGATGGCCTCTTCCTTAAAGTAGTCACCGAGGCTCCAGTTGCCAAGCATCTCAAAGAACGTGCAGTGCCAGTCGTCTCCCACCTCGTCGATATCCTGGGTACGGATACACTTCTGGGAGTTTACGAGGCGTTTACCGGATGGATGATGGGCTCCCATAAGGTATGGCACAAGGGGGTGCATTCCGGCGGTGGTAAATAAAACCGTGGGGTCATTTTCTGGCTGCAAAGACCCAGACGGAATTTGTGTGTGTGCTTTGGTTTTGTAGAAGTCGATATATTTTTTGCGAAGTTCATTGGCATTCATTTGGGTTTTGCTTTCCAAATTAGGTTGATGGCGACAAATTACTCGATAAAACGGCAACAAAAAAGCACAGGGTCTCTTTCAAGATCCTGTGCCTTAGGAGATATCATAAATTTAAGCCATTACTCAACGTTGAGAAGCTCAACCTCAAAAACCAGAGTGGCATTAGGGGGAATAATGTTTCCTACACCCTTTTCGCCGTAGGCAAGTGATGAAGGAATAGTCAGCTTGCGGCGTTCGCCAACTTTCATTCCATCGACGCCTTTATCCCAACCCGGGATAACTTGTCCCTCGCCTAATGTAAACGTAAAGGGCGCCTTACGGGTTTCGCTTGAGTCGAAAACCTTACCATCTGTAAGTGTGCCAGTATAATGAACAGTGACTTTTTTACCCGTGGAGGCCGCTGCGCCGGACCCTTCCTTCATAGTTTCAATTTTGAGCTCTTTGACGTCACCCACGGCGGCCCCCGAGGCCGGCTGCCCGGGGGCAGCAGTTTTGGAGGCGGACTCGTCTTTTGAGCATTTGGTGCAACCGGTAAGATGCAACGTCGCTGCTGCGAGGAGAGATACTGAGATGGCAGGTAGTATTTTTATCATGTTCGTTCAACTCCGCTTGAAAGAGATATTTACGCGTGGGAACGTACATTCTATGAAGATAACCATCCGGAAGTCCAGCCTTTAATGACCTGACATAGATTCAATTGCCTTGGCGATCTGGTCAAAACCCTTAAGGCTTGAGCGGTCTGGGTTTAAAAGAGCGGGGCAGGTGATGTTTACCTCACTCAGCCAGCCGCCAATCATGTCAATTCCTGCAAAAAGCACTCCCCGCTTCATCAGGGTTTCGGCCACGCCCGTCGCTACGTCCATATCCCGACTGGTTGGGCGGTAGGTCTCAAGCGTGGATCCAGCTCTCGTGTTCGCGAGGAACTCACCTTTTTTGGGGACCTTAAGACACCAGCTTAGCGCTTTTCCGGCAACAGTAAAGGCCCTCACCTCGCCGGAATGCACAGCTGGGTCAAAGGCTTGAACCATTCTGGACTCCTTGCCGTTCATGGTGGCGAGATGAAGTTTATCAGATAATCCCTTTTCTCCCTCAATGTGCTCAACGCCACGACCACCGTATAAGCCCAGTGGTTTGACCACAATATTGGATCCGCATTTTTCTCTGGCGAATGCCAGCAGCTCGTCGGCATCGGCGGAGACGATGGCGGGCTTAGTGAATATTGGAAAATCAAGAATAGAGAGCTTCTCATTTACCTCAAGCAGGGCCTTCGGAGAGTTGAAGACAGGGACCTGGCCCGCCACAGAGTCCAAAATCCAGAGAGTACCAATGTAGTCGAGGTCATAGGGGGGCTCTCTTCGCATGTGAATGGCAGAAAAGGACTCAAGAGCGCGCCTCATAGGCGGGGCCTGGGTTAATTCCCCCGGTTTTCCGGCGAAGGCCACTTTCCTGGCCAGCGCAAAGGCACCGGATGGGTGAAGGGACCGTGACAGCTCCCGGCCCGTGCAAAAAAATATGTCGTGACCAAGCTCAGTGAGGGAAAATGCCATTTTTATGGACGTATCCCAGGCAAGATTAAGGCGTTCGATCGGATCGATCACAAATAAATGTGTTTTTTTTTCTGCCATGTTGACCCCTCCTAAGGGGTAAGGTATCCCGATAATGTTACTTTTTTAGATGACTTAGGTATATTATCACCCCTTTAGGGTAACGGAGAAACTTACCATGCAACTTCGCAAAATAGAGGACCTCGAACTCACCGGTAAAAAAGTTTTCCTAAGGCTTGATCTCAATGTCCCCATCAAAAACGGCAAGATCCAGGACGAGACCAGAATTAGCGAAGCCTTGCCCACAATAAAATACATTCTCGAGCGGACCTCCAGGCTCACTATGGCCAGCCACCTGGGTCGCCCCCAAAATGGCGGCTCTCCTGCCGATAGTCTTGAGCCCGTCGGAGCAAAACTTTCAGAGCTGCTTGAGCGTGAAGTGGTGCTTTTCCCGGACTACGCGACAGAGTCAACGATTCAATTGCTTAACACACTAAGTAAAAACCAGGTGATGCTGCTCGAGAACCTGCGCTTTAACCCTGGCGAGGAAGCCAATAACGTAGAGTTCGCTCACGCGTTGGTTGATGGCTATGACTTTTATATTAATGACGCGTTCGGTACGTCCCACCGGGCTCACGCGAGTGTGAGTGCCGCGGCGGAGTTGCTCTCGGCTGACCGGAGAGCAGCCGGTTACCTGATGCAAAAAGAAATCACGGCACTCTCGGAGATCGTTTCAAGACCCGCCGCGCCTTTTACGGTGATCATGGGAGGGAGTAAGGTCAGTGACAAGATCTCAGTGATCTTGAATCTCCTCAATACCTGTAACCACATGCTGATTGGCGGAGCGATGGCCTATACATTCCTTAAGTTCAAGGGAATCGATGTCGGTTCCTCTAGAGTAGAAGCAGACAAAATGGATCTTGTCGAGACGATCTTCAGAAACGCCGAATCAAGAAAAGTCCAGATTCATTTGCCCGTAGATCATCTCTGTGCCAACGAATTTGCCGAGACGGCCGCGGCTATTCCTGTCTCCGGAGCAATTCCTGCAGGGCTTATGGGTCTTGATATTGGTCCTGAGACCCAAAAAGCCTTCGCGCGTGTGATTCGCGAATCAAAAACTGTTTTTTGGAATGGTCCCATGGGAGTTTTTGAGTGGCCGAAGTTCTCAAAAGGAACCATGTCCATCGCGGAAGCCATGGCGGATGTTCGCGGTAAAACCGTCGTCGGCGGTGGTGACTCTGTGTCTGCCGTGCACCAATCAGGATTCGCCTCAAAAATGACGCACATTTCCACCGGCGGCGGAGCAAGCCTTGAGTTCCTTGAAGGCAAGGTTCTTCCAGGCATTAAACTCCTTATGAAATAAAATTCATGAACTGAAGCCAACCGGAGAGTAAATACCGATGTCTCGCAATAAATTATTGGCCGGCAACTGGAAAATGCACAAAACTCGCGCTGAGGCGTCAGAGTTTTTTCGGTCGTTTACAAAGCTGGTCGGAAACATGGCCGATGTCACAAGGTCAGTAGAGGTCGCTTTCGGTGTTCCTGCCACTTTATTTGATGTTTGCGTCAATGCGGCGGGTGCGGGCGTCAAAATTTTGGCGCAGAATGTTCATTACGAAAAACAAGGCGCGTTCACTGGCGAGCTTTCCACTGTGATGCTCCAAGATGCGGGCCTTCAGGGTTCTATTATTGGCCACAGCGAAAGGCGCCAGTACTTTGCCGAAACCGATCAGGCTGTCGGTAAGAAATGGAACGCTCTGTCGCTTTCAAGTCTTCTGCCTGTGGTTTGTGTGGGTGAAACAAAAGCGGAGCGGGAAGCTGGCGAGACAAATATAGTCGTAAAAAAGCAATTTGAGCTGGCCTTGGCGGAAGTATCAGCGGACGCCAAAGCAAAAGATTTTGTTATTGCCTATGAGCCTGTTTGGGCAATTGGGACAGGCCTTACGGCAACGCCAGAGCAGGCGGAAGAGGTTCACCTTATGATTCGAGGATTACTGACAACTCATTTTGGTGCCGCGAGAGCTGAGACCGTAAGAATTCTTTACGGCGGCAGTATGAGTGCCGCCAATTGCGCGGAACTCTTGAAAAAGCCCAATATCGACGGAGGGCTGGTTGGTGGGGCGTCGTTAAAGCCAGAAGATTTCTCTAAAATGGTTTTAACGGCAAAAGGCTAAGCTCTTTGACGCCCGATCTGGATCGTTGCCTCAAGCTTTAAGAAATATTGTTAGCTGATAACCACGCGCTAAACGACTGCCAGGCTTTTGAGACTTTCTCAGCCTGGCGGTCTTTTTTGCCTTTGCCGCGCACTTTTGCCACAGTCGGCAGCAGTCCGAAGTTTGCGTTCATGGGTGAATACTCCCCAAGCGGACCCACTGTGACATAGTTTACGAGGGCACCAAGCATTGTGTCGGGGGGGGGATTTGATAAACCAATACGTTCGTCAAATGTTTGACGCTTTTCTTGTAACGCGGCCACGGCGTTGCGACCCGCGATAAGACCGATGGCGGCTGATTCCGTGTAGCCCTCAACGCCCGTGATTTGTCCGGCGAGAAATACCCTTGGGTTAGACTTAAATGAAAGATCAGCATTTAAGGTGTCCGGGCTTTTAATATAAGTATTGCGGTGAACTGAGCCAAACCGGTGATATTCAGCCGTTTCCAGACCAGGAATCAGCTTGAACACCCTGGCCTGTTCGGGCCATTTCATTTTGGTCTGAAAGCCCACCATGGAGAACATGCTGGCTTCTTTATTTTCCATGCGTAGCTGGAGATTGGCGTAAGGCCAGCGCCCTGTCCGAGGATCTGTAAGACCTACAGGTTTCATGGGGCCAAAGCGCAGCGTCTCCCGGCCGCGCTCGATCATGACCTCAATGGGAAGGCAGCCCTCAAAATATTTTACGTCCTCAAAATCATGAAGAGGCATCTTCTCGGCCGTATTGACGGCGTCAATAAAGGCGTAATACTCGGCCTCATTCAGGGGAAGGTTCAAATAATCACCGCCGTCTTCGCCCTTTTGCCAGCGGTCTGCGATAAATCCCTTTTCCATATTAATGGAATCGGCGTCAATCACAGGCGCTATGGCGTCGTAAAAATAAAGTCTTTTTGACCCACCGGCAAGTTCCTGAATACCGGCAGCCAGAGATTCAGCGGTTAGAGGCCCTGTGGCAATAATCCAGATCTCGTCTCGTGCCTGAAGCTCAGCCTCAGTTGGAATGGCTATGACCTCTTCGTCCACTCTCGTAAAGAGCCCAGATTTATTAAGCTCCCGGGAGATGGCCTCAGAAAAAATCTCCCGATTTACGGCTAAGGCTTGTCCCGCGGGGACTTTTGCCTCTAAAGCAGCCTTGACAACGAGGCTGTCCAAAGAAAGCATTTCCCGTTTAAGTTCGCCTGGAGCTGAGTCATCGGCCATGGATTTCAGACTGTTACTGCAGACAAGCTCAGCAAGATTGCCAGTTTCATGGGCAGGGGTGAGTTTTTTAGGGCGCATTTCATGAAGAATGACCGGAATGCCGCGTCGGACCACTTGCCAGCAGGCCTCTGAGCCCGCGAGTCCTCCGCCGATGACGTGAACTTTCATGAATAACCTCAGTATGTTAATAATTTACCAAGTGTAATACCGCTCTCGTGGAAATGCGGTGTATCACAATAAAAATCTGCTTTCAAAACAAACAACCCGTTGCTAACCTTTCGACAGTTAATTCTTAGTGCAACATGTACTTGGGGGGTCTAGTTTGCCGTGCAAGGTGTAACCGGCGAAAATTTCGCAAGCGAGTTTTGTGGTCGCAGGGCCATGAATCTCATTGAGGACGGGCTTAAGGCCGCCAGTCAGGGGCTCTATGACCGTGCGACCAGACGGTTTAAGGATAGCCTTAGACTCCAAAAATCAGCGGAAGCTTTGACCTATTGGGCTTGGGTGGAGTCCAGCAAAGGAAACCTTCATGTCGCCGTTCACTTGTGCCGTGAGGCTTTGCGGGTAGACGAGGACTTCGGTAATGCGGCCAATGATCTGGGTTCTTACATGGCCGCCTTGGGAGACACCTCGGGGGCCATTCATTATTTTGAGAGAGCCAAGAAGTCTGAGCGCTACAGCTCAAGACACTTTCCCTACATGAACCTTGGCAGGATTTATTGGGAACGAGGCGAGTACTGGAAAGCTTTTAAGGAGTACCGCCTGGCAAATGAGATTTGTCCAGATGACGAAAGCATCAAATCGGCTTTAGCTAAGATCGGAAAGCACATTATTTAATCCGGTAGAAACAGGAAAGCCCCGGGCAGTCATCTGCCCGGGGCTTTCCTGTTTAGACGTCCAAACTCATTGAGCGGGGCGGTCTTCACGGATCTGTTCAGTAAGGAGACCTAAGAGCTGACTTGAGACGCTAATAATGTCTCTCGCCTGGCAGCCTTCGTCTTGAAGGTGCTTATAAATTGCGTCAGCCAAGCTTCTTACAGCTCTATCATTTAGATTTACAGCCGGCCCTGTCGCTGAGTGGACAGCCTTTTTCGTGGTGCTGAGTGACATGGTTTTGGTCCTCCTTGTGAGAGCAGTTTGCCGCCCTATGCCTTTAATGATACAAAGAATGTACCAGATTGGGGAACCGAAGTTAAGGCTTTAATAGATTCATGAGTTCCTTGAATAGCTAAGTAAAAACATGTAGTTACCAAGTTAAGTCGACTACTGGTAGTTTGAGCTATGTGACCTTTTGGACACATAATTAGGTTGCGTGGGTGTGGCTAATTGACCACGAAGTGGAGGGGTAGGCATGACATCAGAGTTACTAGTTAAACCTCAGATCAAGGGGCTTAAGGAGGCGTTGGTTTTAGGGCTAGGTTTTGTCCCGCAGAACTTAATAAGTTTTCTTGTTGGAGCCTTGGTGCGTATTGAGTGGCCGGCGCTGATTCAGCGGTGGGTTAACAGGGCCTTTGTCGGGATATTTCAAATTAATATGGCGGAGGCTGAAAAGCCTCTTGCCGCCTATCAGTCGATAGAAGACGTTTTTACCAGGGGTCTTGCCCCAAATCAGCGCAAGATCTCAGGATCATATGTCTCGTCAGCTGATGGCGTGCTTGAGATGTCGCGTCCTGTCACATTGCGCCAGGACGCAGTTCAGGCGAAAGGAATTTCATACTCACTCCCAGACCTTGTTCTTGGAGATAAAAATGGCGTTATTAATGCCAGCTGGTATACGACGATTTATCTGGCGCCCCATAATTATCACAGGGTACACGCCCCAATTTCAGGTCAGGTGACTGGTCTTAGGTATATTCCTGGCAGGCTTTGGCCGGTTAACCGGCCGGCCGTTAGGGCCATTCCGGGTCTTTTCGTCCAAAACGAAAGGCTGGTCTTTGATGTGACGCTGCCGGCCGGCGGTAAGGCCTGGGTCGTTATGGTAGGTGCTTTCAACGTGGGACGCATGTCCACCAGGCTATTCCCGGATTTTGTGACTAATGCCGCAGGCAGTCTTTTTGCTGCTGGCCCATACCGTGTAAAAGAGTTGCCACTCACATTGTCGCCAGCTGTCGCGGTGGGTGAGGAGCTGGGTATTTTTATGTTGGGATCAACAACGGTTGTTATTTTAGACCAGGAGGCACGGGCTGCCTTGAATCCAAAAGAGATCTTGTCACCTGAGAAAGTATCTATGGGGCAGAGTTTGTCACGGTAGCCCGGGTCTGCGATAATGGATCCAATTGTTACGTTTGACATTTTCGGAGGCATTCATCTGTGATCCAGGAAAACGCGCCACACACAAAAATCATTTGGTCTTTTTCGAGTCGTGTTTTGGATGAGGAATTGGCTCAGCGGATTGCCAATGAGAAAGTGGACGGAGTAAGGCTCGCCTTTCACGGGGACTCAGAAGACCGTATCCCAAAGTTTATTGAGCAGTTTCGCAAAGCTCATAACCCACAAAAAACAGATCAGGCCGCAATCATGGTGGACCTGTCTGATGGTGCCCGCGCTCAGGTGGCGGAGTTACAAGAGGCCAAAGAGATTCTATTTGGCAACTTGGTGACGATGGCGCCCGTGGGCTCGAAGACAGACGCGCACTTTAAAGTGCAATGCCGGACCTGGGAGGGAATTTTTCGCGACGGTGCCATGGTGTATATGGGATATGGCCATGTGGTCATGAAAGTTAAGGACGTTTCCAAAGAGCAAGTTACGCTTGAGGTTATTCAAGGGGGCACGATTTTCCCAAGTATGGATATTCATATCCCAGAGACCAGGGCGCGTCGTAGTCTCGACAGTATTGATGATATACACCTCCAAAAAATCTGTGATCTTCACATTGAGTATGTCGTACTTCCAGGAATTCGAGAGGCAAAGGAGATAGAGACATTCAAGGCCAGACTCACCAAGTTTACAAAAGACCGCCCATGGCTCGTTCTCAGGATTGACTCCATGGATGTCTACAATAAACTCGATGAGCTTCTTCCGTTGGTTGACGGAATTCTTATCAGCCGCCGTGAGCTTGCCCTGACCACCAATCCGGCCACAATTCCGATGCTCACCAAAGAAATCAACCAAAAGGCCGATGATCACGCCAAGATCGTTTTGACGGCAAGTGAGATGCTGGGCTCCATGAGGCGCGGCCCGACGCCGACACGCGCCGAGGTTAGTGATATCGCCAACGCCATCAACGATGGCAGTGACGCGCTCGTGCTGTCTGAGGACGTCGCCAATGGCCCATATGCGGTGCAGGCACTACGGGTAATGGATAGAATCATTCTCGACACTGAGAAACGTAGCGCAAGTGAACTGAACTGGCTTAAAGTCTCGCCTTCTGTTGATACCGGCATGGACGCGATCGCTTATAACGCCTACTTGACTGCCGAGCGGGTGGGCGCAAAGGCCATTGTCTGCGTTACAAAAGAAGGTAACACGGCTATGCGACTTGCCAGTTTTCGGGCCCCCGTCCCTGTCATCGCGGTCACCTTCAGCGAGAGGGTCGCCAAGAAGTTATCTCTTGCCCGGGGTGTTCAGGCACTCGTTTTGAAGATGGATCCTAATATTGGCGAGGTTCTTCCTATCGTTAACGAGCAACTTGTCCGCCAAAGCTGGCTTAAACCGGGCGATAAGATTGTCTTCGTTTCAATTACGATCTCTTCCGTAAGCGCCAAGGGCAGCAATCTATTTACCGTTCAGGAATTGCAGTAACTTCAGGACATTGGCTCGCCTTAGACCGGGTATCAACTATGTATTGAGGGAGGCTACGACATGCATTGCCGGCTATTAATGATCGTCGCGGTTCTTGCCAGCGCTGAAGCGGCACTGGCACAGGACCCCCCAGCCCTTAAGACTAATGTTGCCAATGAGGCCGCGGAACCCCCGGTTCAAAGGGGCGGGGGTGGCGGCAGTGGGGGAGGAAGTGCCGGCGGCATGAAGAAATTCTCAGCGCCCACACCCGCCGCAGGGCTTTATGGACTTATTGATCTAAAACACACAACAAATGATTACTACAGTGACCTTGGGAGAAGGGTCAAACGAGACCCGGCCGCGCATGCAAAGCTAAGGGTCGGCGCCAAATTTTACGGAGAGACACTCGATGTCAGCGCCGGAGTTGGTGGAGCGAAGCTTCCCGCTTCGCAACGTGTTTATCAGAAAAGACCAGACATCACTGTCGACATGTACCCGGTGAAGGGGCGGAATCTTAACATTCTCGTTTACGTGAACGCCATGTTCCCAGTCCGTTCAGAGGACCTTGATCCAACGGAGTTCGCTGATGGTGATCGCTACGACGGCGATTATCGGAGAGCAATGGATGCTACTGTTATGTCAGTAGGTATAGCTCCGAATATGAAGACTGAAGGGGTTTTCGCCGTAGGAAAGACCTCGATCACGTTTGGCGCCGATGCTTGGACCAGGATGTATTCTAAGCCGCTTTATATAGAGCAAGATGATGGCAGTCGTGAGCTTGGACTGGTAGCGAAGGAGGCTCCTGAGGTGGAGAAGCCATTTGAGGACCGGGCTTTAAGGTACGTTCACCAGGAGACCATCGCCTTAGGCTACTCGCCGGCGGTATTTCCCAGACTTCAAACAGAGATCGCCGGCTACTCAGAGTCCAGGTACTTGCCCCGCTATCATCAAAATAGCCAAACAGGGTCCTGGGATTATACTTATGAACCAGAGCGAATTTCATTTACACGTTATAAAATCGCGATGGATATTACACAATCAGCAACGGTTTCTAATGAGCTTTACTATTTCCGCAATGGATTTTTTGCCGAAGATCGCATAAATGATCAGAGACGATATAGAAATATCGTAAGACTGGCATTTAAGCTCTAGGATATCGTGGACTCTATGGGATCAGATTCAGGACCAAACGCATTTATAGAAATTGAGCATAAGTTCGTCGTCGGGCGTGACTTTGATCATGTCAAATTCGTAAAAAATCTAGCCGGCATGGCGCCGTCTCGTCAGGCATCCATTCATGTGCGAGACACATATTTTGTTATATCTCACGATAGGCGGCATGTATTCAGACACCGGTTTGATCACGAATTACAACAGCTGACAGTGAAATCTGTTGAGGACGACGCGGCTGTCCGTATGGAAGTTAATATCCCTATCGACCAGTCAAAAGGCGATCAAAGACCCGCTATAGCTGAGTTTATGAAAGCCCTTGGCTGCTCTTGGTCCGGCGAGCTTGCCAAGGATATTCAAGTCGCCTACTTTCCTGATTGTGAGATTGTTTTCTACCGCGCGGTCAATAGGGACAAGACGGTCTGCTGTGTGGAGTTTGAGGCTGTCAATCCAGGTTCGGTCGCGGAGGGGCTTAGTGTTCTCGCGAAGTATGAATCAATACTTGGGTTTAAGGTCGAAGAGCGCGAGACGAAAAGCCTCTTTGAGCTGTTATTGCTCGACGGCGCGCCAGGTGACATTCAAGCTATGTTCGTTTAATGAAAATGCTGTAAATCACTAGAAATTACTAACTGGTAGACATAAGGAAAACATCAGATGGGACTTAAAGATACGATTCACAAAGACATCATAACCGCGATGAAGGCCAAAGACGTTCACCGACTGAGTGTACTTCGGATGGTAATGGCCGACATCAAAAACAAACAGTCCCAGGTGAATCTGCGTGAGGAACTTCCGGAGGCGGATGTTCTGGCGGTTGTTGGCTCATATCAAAAAAAGCTAACAAAAAGCCTTGATGACTACCCAGATGGCGACGCTAAAAATGCGCTGATCAATGAGATAAAAGTGGTCCAGGAGTATCTGCCGCAGAAGGCATCTGATGCTGATACAAAGAACGCTATTGAGAAAGTATTAGGCGCGACCACAGACCGTAATTTTGGCTCCGTAATGAAACTTGTTATGGCAGAGCTTCAGGGAAATGGGGATGGTCGCTTGGTAAGCCAGCTACTTAAGGAAAAACTTTCTTAAGTATTGACGTGTTAGGGCGAAGTGATGGCTTGTTCGCAGGCTTTTGTGAATGGCAAGTATAGCGCCTTTTCCGAGTGATATCAGACCGCAAGCACACGTCTCGTGTGCGCTTGCGGCTTTTTCTTTCGCCAAACTACCGTCCTGAGGCGACTGCGGGGTATAATTTAAACAGAGCAAAAGGGTCGTTCTAAAAAACCCTCATGAAAAATTTAATGGTACCGATATTAACTACCATAGTCATCGCACCGGTTTTACTTAGATAACGATATTAGGAATGTAAATGACCATCGCGGCAGAAAAATCTAACTCAAAGAAAGCGACTCGCATCACGCAAATAGCGTCAGCGAGTTTGATTCTTCTTGGCTTAGCTCTGCACTCTCGAGAGACGCAGGCAGCAACGGTCGACTGGCTCGCGGCGGATCTCAACACAACAGAAGTAAATGTCTCTGAGGCGGCGACTCGCGCAACATCATCCAGGTTTTTTAATGATGATGTCGCTCCCGCGACAACGGTTACGCAAAATATCCGCGTCCTGATGCGCCAGGAGTCATCTACCGTGACCACTGATTTGGTTGACGCGATGATTGCCGACCAGGAAATTGGCGCTGAAGACTGGCTGTCGAAAATCCCAGCGGCGCGTGCGAAGAACGTTAAAAACAAGCACTCAAATTTTGAGTGTGTCCTTGATAAAGTTGAGTCGCGTGTCTCCTGCGATGATGCTGGTATTGTCTCGATCGGAACAGGAACCGGGGACGAGGCCCCCAAGGCGGCGGCCTACGGCAAAATTCTCGTAGAGCAAATCTCCCGCGAAGGAGCCCAGTCCCAGAATATGATTGGTCAGCGGATTGAGGACAAAAAAAGGGAGGATCTTCAGTCGGGCGCATCGTCACAAATCGCGTCAGCGCCGATCAATCACGATCCCATAATACTTAAACCCCGTAAGAACGGACTAGTTACTGTTGATGGTGGTCATATTGACTTCGCGGGCGAAAATCAGCCCCGGAAAGTCATGTTAGATGACAGGCTTGCGGGCGTTGAGTTGAGTATTTTTGTACGAGATCCTTCGACTGTGGTTTGGGACGACAAAACAGGACAGCTGATTGGCAAAAAGCCAGGTCACACTGAGGTTTTTGTCGTGACACCGGGACGCATCAGCATAATAGAGGCGAGTGTAAATACCCCAACTGAGAACCAGACATCGAGAAATGATCGGGTGGCATCTACGAAAGGTTCCCGAAATTTAACCAGGGCGACGGGAATAGATATACCTTCTGCTCTTGCCAGTCTGGATGGACTTGATTCGGCTGCGACGAAGGGGGCGATGTCAGCCAGTGGTTCTGCTCTTGCGGCCCAAGCGCCGGATCTGGCCGTAGAAAACGAGACATCCCGGATTGGCCAGCAGGGACTTACCGGGAACTCACAATTTATACGGGCGAAGGCCAAGGCAAGTTTCGAGAACGTACGAATAAAGATCGTAGATGACCGTTCTGTCAGCGGACTCGCAAACTATCCGGTCGGTGGTGTTACGGTAAAAGTCGCCGGTACGGAATTCATGGATTTGACCAATGGGCAAGGCGAGCTTGAGATTCGTGATGTGCCGTCCGGAGCCAGACTATTATTAGATATATCAGACAACCGAGGCTATATAATGCCGCAGATGACGGAGATTGTCGCCGATCGCGATGGCGTTTCCCGGGGAATCATCCAGACTATTATTGTTAGAAGATTTTCCTCCCTTGACCTCACAGCCCGTTCGAGTGGAGTTGTTCAGGACATGCAAAAATCAAGTCTCTGTGGACGGGTTGTCCACAGGCAGCAGGCCGCAGCCGGAGTGGCGGTTAATCTCGACACCGCGGCCGCGGGTCCCTTTTATTTCAATAAATATGGTTTCGTCGACTTACGGCTGGGAGCGACAGGGCCAGATGGGCACTTTTGCTTTTTCAATGTCGAGCCAGGGCCAGTCGCGATTGGTTTTAGATCTAGCCAGGCCGAAGAGCAATTGGCCGCGGTAGTTGGGATGGTTCAGGGGCGGCATTCCGAGGAGTCTTTTGACCTCGCTGAGGCACGCCACGTAAGCACCACACTGACAACGATAGCCACCGCGAATGAACAGCTTGGAGCTGATACCGCGAGAGCGACTCGTCACGATATTGTTGATCAAGCTGATATCTACGCTGTTGGCAGCGGGCAATTAATGGTTCCGGTAGACGAGGGCATCATGACTACGGCGACGGCGGTACTTCCTATGAAAGGGCGTGTCTGGACTGTCAGCGCATCACCTGATTTTGAGACCAGTGTTCAGGCTGTCGCCGTGAGGGCGCCGACTGCCCGCCAGGTTTCGACTCTTATTCCAAATGGCTTTATCAGTGACATGTCGGTATTTGCTCAAACAACACATAATTCAGACAACGGCAGCGTGGTCGTGGAGCACGGGAACTTCCAGGGACTAGGTGGCGAAAGTGTGAAGATGCGTCTGGTAGACGTGTTCGGTCGTGACATTGGCGATGGCTGGTACTTCGCCGATCAACCAGTTTCTAAAGCGATTTTCTTTAATGTCCCCGCGGGAGTATACGCGCTGGTTGTTGAGACCGGCAGTGGTCACTGGATAGCCGCGGATACCGTCATGGTTTATAGCGAATCTGTCAGTTTTGCGAAAACCGGCGGCCAAATCGAAAAGGTATCAACTACCACCCAGCACGCGTCTCTGGATTAAAGAGTTTTCAAAGATAGAAATTCTTTCAAAGTCTTCGCCGTACCGGGCTTCAAATCCTGTTCCATTGAGATAACAAGATTAAGAGCTCCATCGGCGAAAAGAGATCGGCTGAAGGCGCGGTGTGTAAGCTTTATTTCCTCGAAATCACTGACAAACCTTACGTCGTGCTCGCCGACGACTCCACCACCGCGGATCGAGTGAATGCCAATGGTGTTTGGTTTCCGTTTTCCTTCGCGGTGAAATACAACAGATGTTCCCTTTAGGGAGTCTTTTAACATGGACGCCAGTAATAGAGCTGTCCCGCTTGGCGAGTCCGCCTTCATTCGGTGGTGTGTCTCGGTGATCTCGATGTCAAATCCGGCCGGGGCAAGAATCTGGCCGGCCGCGACAGAAAGTCTCGCCAGTGTCGCCACTCCAAGGCTTGTGTTGCCTGCCAATAGTATTTTATGGCCGCGTTTTTTGGCCACGAGTTCCATCGCGTCAGTTGTCTTTTGGGGTAAACCTGTTGTGCCGATGAGGACAATCAAATTGTTCGCGGCAGCGAGGGCTTGGCATAACTTCTGAGTTCCTGACTCAGAGCTGAAATCAATGACGACGTCGGCGCCCTGCAATACGGCCGCAAGAGCCGTCGGTGTAGTTTTGAGGAGGGCCGTGTGACCTGAGTCGATGGCTGTTATTTCAGACGCGTCAACAGTGGCCGCGAGCTTTAGAGTGGGATGATCCTTGAGCAGTTTGATAAGTTCTTGCCCCATCCGTCCGCTTGACCCGTAAATCAAAACAGAGCGCTTTTGCACTGTGCGGGGCGTCACTTTTTTCGCTGGGCGGGATTTCTGGCGTTGATTCGTCGTCATGAGTTACCCGTGCCGTGGCAATAAATTATCGAGTTCTGATTTCGCCGCGCGGAGCGTGGATTTTATAGAGTCGTAATTTTCAACGGTTACCGGGGCCAGTGGCGGCCGCAGGATGTTTCTTCCAAGCCCGAAAATATCTAACGCGGCTTTAAGAGGACCGGGGTTTGATTCGCAAAATAGTATATCAATAGCCGGTAGTAATGCTTTGTGAATGGCCAAAGCCCGATCATTTTGTTTTGCCGCGAATGCTTTTGTCAGCTCAACCATGGCCTCGGGGAAAATATTGGAAACAACACTGATGACTCCTTTTCCGCCAGTGGCAAGACTGGCGAGATAAGTGGGGTCATCACCGGAAAGAATATTGGCCTTTGAGGAGCATACGACGCGACCAAAAAGCGCCAGGTCTCCACTAGCTTCTTTGACAGCTGTAACTCTTGGGATGGTTGTTAAGGTTGCGATAGCTCCTGGCGTAAGGCTTTGCCCAGTTCGGCCCGGAACGTGATATAAACAAAGAGGAACAGTCACGGCATCAGCAATCATCTGAAAATGCAGTTTTAGCCCGGCAAGGCTGGGCTTATTATATGGCGGGGTGACGATCAAAAGACTGTCGGCCCCAGCGTCAACACAGAGCTTTGATAATTCGATACTTTGAGCGGTGTTATTGCCGCCGCTTCCGGCCATGATACGTACACTTGGCGGCGATATAGCGCGAGCCTTGCGCACCAGCGATATTTTCTCCTGCACCGTCAATGTGGGGGCTTCCCCGGTGGTGCCACTGATGACAATACCTGAGACACCACCTAAAGCCTGTTGCGTGAGGTGCTTTTCAAAAGACGTCCAATCGATGGCGCCGCTTTCGACAAATGGCGTCGCTATAGCCGTCCATACGCCTTCGATTACTTGTTGGCTCATCTATTTAGCCTTTGGGCTTGGGTTTAAATCTAATTTTGAACTTGAATCTTGTTGAGGCGCCTCAATTTTCATTGGCCCGCGAAAGGGGATTTTCGGCCTAGCGTCCAAAATGTCTGATGTAACTTGTGTTTTTACGCCGCATGAATAAACGAATAAACTGACAAGTAAAATACTCATTGGTGTCGAGAACGGAACGGTCACATTGAGTGCTTTACGGATTTTCTTCGCGGCCTCAATAAACCGAGTTTTCTCTCCAGCCCCACCCGGTGTTGATGTCAGGCTGTTGGATGTCAGTGCCGCGGCTAAAGTTAGGGTCTCATCACGGAGGGTCGCGTTAATTTTCTTAAGCTCCGCCGGAATCAGCGAAGCAGGCGTGGCGTCGTGAGACCTGCAGTAGTGAATCAAGTCGCGTGCGGCGGCTGCGGCAGCTGTCGCCGAAGAGCCTTGCTGTATCAGGCAGCATGTAACAGCCCGCTCAACGTCAGATGTAAGAAGCTCGGTGTTTGTTAGTTTTTCTTTTGGAGTGAGAGTCTCGGCAAATAGTTTCGCGACCAGATTCATTTTTTGATTTAACGTGAAGATCTCATACAAAAAACCCAATCGCCGCGTCTCCCAAACATTTAGATTAGCGCTGACATCGAATCTAACGCCAGAGAGGCGCTGACATTCGGCCGATAAAATCTCGCATTCAATCTCAAGTTGTTTTGAGTTGGCGATGACAGACGTGTTTTCCCGGAGTCCGGAAACGATCTGAAGAATGCTTGCCGCCATCTCATCAAATGACCCGATGACTTTACGGATCGCGCGAAGCTCAGTGCGGCAATAGCTTAACGTCTCGGTCTCAAGCCCGCTAAACCCGACTTGCAGGGCAACGCGCTCCTCGGTGGCATGTTGTAGCCCTGTTGTGTCAAGAATATCGGCCGGTCTCATTAAGGACAGGTCATGTACGGCGGATTTCAAATCTTTAGCGGTATCATGCAGTGTTTTCGCCGCGTGGAATAAAACACTGGGAAAGAGCTCGCGCCTTGTGTCGCCGAACGCTGAACGCGCTACAAATGGGCGATTCATAAATAGTTCAGCCTTCTTTAGCGCCTGGTCAGCCCATACTGCAAGGCTTGCGCAGCTTTCGCTTAGTAAATTACGGCTGGAGGCACGCATGTGATTCCATGCGAGTCCGATAACGCCGTAGCGGGCGGTCAAGATTGCGACAAACTCCGCGTCGTGCTCTACGAGCAGAGGCAAAATGGACTTTTGAGTGGTCGCTAGTTTTGGAGTAATTGTGGCAAGAGCCGATTTCAAATTCTCAACGGAGCGCTCGGTGATGAGACCCTCGGCAGAGAGCGCGGCCGCGTAGGAGGTCAGAAAATCAATTGTTGCCGCGTTATCAAGCTTTAAAAATGTTTGCCATTCTTGCATCGTAACCTAGCTCCTTGGTTCGCTAGGCAAGAAAGTATTCTGCTACTGCCCGCGACGCCTAAATAGGTATTTTTAAGCTGAATTCCGCTTAGAATTTTATCGCAAAGCTGCCCAGAAGTCCAAGCCCCATCTGTGGAGAGGAAACGCTGGAGGCCTTCCATGCTTTACCTGGTAAGGCCGCGGCCGCTCCAAGTCCAAGATCTACTTCCCGCTGATAATGATAGGAATACATCATATCAAGCTCATAGCCGAGATCGCCGCCGTAAAAGCCCATTGGTCGGTCTGTTCGTCCAGAGTTATTGTAATAGGATACAACATCTGAAGGGGCTGTCTCCAATAGCCGGCCGCTGATAAACTTCATCTCAAAGTTTCCGCTCTCCATGTTCTCGTATCGGTATCCGAGAGTGTAGAGCGCGGCGTTCATGATGCGCTCCGGATTGAAAACGCCTCCAGTGGCGTATTTTTTGGATGTCTGGCGACCATTGAAAAAAAGCATCGCAGGGTGAAAGTTTCGGTTAAGCGCCATGGCCTTAGCGCGATTATTTCGACGCGACTCGCCGAAGAGGTCAGCTTGATCCTGAGTATCGCTTGCGCGATCTTCATAATATCCATCTGCATCACCCGGGGCATAGACGTAATCAGAGAAAACTACGTGGCGTCGTAAGTTGCCCTCGTTAAATTCTTCCGGACCAAGGGAAGCGCCAGATTTTGTCACGGTATACTCCAGAACTCCCGCCAGTCCGATGGAATTCACGTTGTTGGTCGCGACTCCCCCATCGGTATTAGTTCTTTGTCCTCCCATGGCCACAAGTGCCGGGTCCGCTGATTTGCCTAATCGGAAAATCAGTTCGTTTTTAAGGGCAAATTTTCCGTAGTAAAAACCCGTGTAAAGATCGAAAAACTTTACGTCTGTTTTCGCGTCGTTAGAGAGAATATTGGCAAAGTAAATCCGGACCTGCTTAGCGAACGAGGCAGGACCTTTGGTCTTAAGATCATCATAATTGATGCCAAAAAACAGCTGATCCATATCATCCGCGCTGGCATTCGCCCCAAACGCGTCTCGCCTTGCGTCAAAATCGGTCTCATCGGTTTTGCCGTGCCGTGGGCTATCATATGGATTGTCGATCCATGAGCCCGACTCTTGAAGCTTATCCATCCCGAAAGTAAATCCGAGATCCTGGTGCTTTTGCATATTGACATCACAGGTCACGCCATCAAAAACCGAGGCGTCAGTGTCAAATGGACGTTTTCCAGAACTGATGAAAGCGCCAAGCCCGACGTCACGGCTGCGGCGTCCAGCGGTCAAAATGCAATAATTAAATGCGTATTTTCCGTAAGCTTCGCGGATGACCGGCGTGAAGTTTTTATAACCGGGATCATTGGGGCTTTGGCTTCTGCCATTACAAGTCGTATCGGTGCTGCCGTCTTTTGTGCGTGGCTGACAAGTTTTGGGCTCCGCGGTATCTCCAAGATATAGTCCCGAGGGATTATCGGTTAATCCGAGGCGGAGGTTGAAACTCGCGCGGTCATTGGCCCGGACTTCGCCATTTAAATCAAATGAGACTCTGGTAGCCTGATAGGTCCCGTTGTCTTTTTGAAATTCAGGTGCGACTCGCGTCTCTCCTAAAAGCCCATAGTGTCCGTTACCGTCAAGAAAAAAGGCCTGCGCGCTCGCTGATGTTAGAAGACCCACCACGAGGATGGACGCGTTTTGGATAGTTTTATTCATCGCTGGAATGCCTCACACAAAAAGGTTTCGGGGGCATATTAACTGTCTTTTATGGGGAAACGCAACCTATGAAGAGCGTGGCATGCACCTGTTTGCTCATTTATCTCAAAGAGCATGGCATAAAAATTAAGGTCGTTTTTGGCTGGTTCAAAGTTCTTTTTATCGCCTGTGCGCATCCGTCGAATGGCCGAGGTCGCGTCGATGCCAATGACGCTGTCGTAAGGCCCAGTCATGCCTAAATCAGTGACAAACCCTGTGTATTCTTTAAAAATTCTCTCATCCGCAGTTGGAACGTGGCTGTGGGTGCCATAAACAGCTGAAACCCGTCCCGCCAAAAATTGCCCCAGAGCCTGTTTTTCGCTGGTTGCCTCGGCATGAATATCAAGGACGCGGACTTTGCAATAACTTGGTACGAGATCCAGCATCCTTTCGGCCATGTCAAAAGGCGAGGAGTTGTCTCCTTTCATGAAAACCTTACCAATAAGGTTCATAACGGCGACTCTGACCCCGCCTTTTGTCTCAAGGAGCCGAAGGCCCCGCGTGGGTTCATCGACGTTAGACATATTGGCCGGTAAAACTATCTTTGGGTGATCTCTGAATTCGTAGATATCTTTTTTGTCCATCCAGTGATTGCCTGTTGTGATGCAGTCAATGCCTACTGGGCCAATAAGTTCCTCGAATATCTTTTTGGTTATTCCGAATCCACCAGCGACGTTTTCGCCGTTCATGACGACAAAATCAGGATTTAGCTCTTCGCGGGCTCGATCAAGCCCTTTGACCAGAGCCTGGCGACCCGGTCTGCCCATCACGTCCCCAATCGCGAGAAGCTTGATCACTTAGCGTAGTCCACAAACTTGCTTTCGCGGATGACGGTAACTTTGACCTGCCCAGGGAATGTGAGTTCATGTCTCATCTTGTGAGCAATGCTGCTGGAAAGATCGATGACTTGTTGATCGGTAACCTGCATGGGGTTGACGATCGCGTGGACTTCGCGGCCCGCCTGGATTACGAAAGCATCAGTGATGCCGGGGAAGTCTTTAACCACTTTTTCCATGTCGGCCAATCTTTTTACGTAGGTCTCAAGAATTTCTTTCCGCGCCCCTGGACGGTTGGCGGACAGACTATTGGCTGCGTACAAAACCACGGCGTAGGGAGTGGCGTTATTGAGGTTTTCTTGATGGTGCATCCGAATGGCTTCTACCACATCAACAGATTCCTGATATCTTTGGCAGAAGTCAGCGCCGATATCGGAGTGATGTCCCTCAGTTTCCTGATCAACGGATTTACCAATATCGTGCAGAAGGCCGCAACGCTTAGCTTTTTTGACATTAAGCCCCATCTCGCCAGCAATGATTCCGCAGATGTGGGCGGTCTCGATGCTGTGTTGAAGTACGCTTTGCTGCCCGGCTGTACGATATTTCAGTTTGCCCAAGGCCATGACAAGCTCCGGGTGAAGATCCGTGATGCCGGTATCAAAGCTTGCCTGCTCACCTTGCTCACGTATGACCAGGTCAAACTCGCTGATAACGCGTTTTACCGTCTCATCAATTCTGGCGGGGTGAATGCGGCCGTCACCGATCAGGCGTTCAATGGTTAACTTCGCGATTTCTCTGCGAACCGGATTAAAGCACGAGATAATGACAGCCTCCGGAGTGTC
This sequence comes from Oligoflexales bacterium, assembly GCA_947468665.1. Classification (GTDB taxonomy): domain Bacteria; phylum Bdellovibrionota_B; class Oligoflexia; order Oligoflexales; family RGVZ01; genus CAMDKS01. Next base: position 131,857 of record CANILH010000001.1, read on the forward strand.
GTCAATAATCAAATCGACTCCGGTCGCCTGCTCAATTGCCCTGATGTTGCGCCCCTCGCGGCCGATGATGCGGCCCTTAAGATCCTCGCTAGGGAGGGCTACTACTGTGATGGTTGAGTCACTGACATACTCACCGCTGATCCGTTGTACGGCGAGGCTGACCACTGATTTCGCGCGCTTGTCGGCCTCAGCCTTGGCATCCGACTCAATTTGGCGGATTAGCTCCTGGGCGTCTTTTCTGGCCTGAGACTCCAGGGATTTGATAAGTTCGCGTTTAGCTTGTTCTTGAGACATGTTGGCGATGCTTTCAAGAGTCTTGCGACTGCTCTCAAGCGTGGTCTCGCATTCTACGGAGAGCTTTTGAAACCGCTGCTCCTCAGACTGTGCTTTTTTGGAAAGTGACTCGAGTTCTTGCTCGCGTTTATCAAGCTGCGATAGTTTTTTCTCGAGGGTTTCTTCCCGGCCTTTTATTTTCTGCTCGAGTTTGTTGATCTCAACCCGACGTTGCTTGGCATCGTCTTCAAATGATTGGCGGGATTTACGGCTATCTTCTTTAGCCTCACTTAAAGCGCCCTTTACCATTCGGTCCGCTTCGCGGCGAGCATCGTCAAGGACGCGCTCAGAGTCTTTGCGGGCTTTCTCAAAGGCGTTGGAAAGCTGCTTTTTGTGGAAAAACACACCGAGAACAAGCATCCCGATCAGAATGCCTATGAGAGCGATCAGCAGAGTCGTCAAATCAATATCCTCCAGTCTACCTAGGACAGTAGACGGTCACTTGGTTATGCACTAAAAACCCAATACACATAAATGGGTTAAGTTCCCTATCATACTCATGAAAGGCGGTGTTGGTAAACCGCTAATAAAGAAAACCCCACCTGTGCTCAAGGAGCAGGGTGGGGTTTTCTTGGGTATTGGAAACTTAATAATAGCAGAGCCTTAGGCTCCAATAGGTCTTAGTTCTTTGTGGCAACGAATTCAGCACGGCGGTTTTTAGCCCATGCGTCTTCGGTGTGTCCTTGAACTACGGGCTTTTCCTCGCCGTAGCTGATGGTTGAGAGACGGGCTCCCTCTACACCAAGTTGAGTGAGGAAGTTTTTCACGGATTGTGCGCGGCGCTCACCAAGGGCAAGGTTATACTCAACAGTTCCGCGCTCGTCGCAGTGACCCTCAATTTGGATGACCGCGCTTTTGCTTGATTTCATGCCCTCTGCCAATGCAGTCAAAGTGCTTTGTGCTTCAGACGTAAGAGTATAATCGTCAAACCCGAAGAAAATAGGAGTTGTTTTAAGCTCAGCGCTTGAAGCGCCAGTATTCGCGCCTGCTGGAGCCTCAGCGGAGACGGGGGCAACGGGCTCTGCAGCCTTTTTCTCATCTTTAGTACATGAGCTCATGCCCAAAGCGATCAAAACTGCGGTCATAGACAATGTGGACTTCAATAGCATGGGGTGTCTCCTCAAATAAGACTCTAAATTTTGATTCAGGAAACTCTCACGGGCGTCTGACTGACGAGCGTTTTTTCCTGTGAGGGAATACTTTGCCTACGGTCACCAAAAAATGCAAGTGTTCCATAGGCACCCTAGGCGACTTAAAGTAGCGCCACCGGTCATCTTTTTGCCTTTAAGGCATCGAGAAGCTTGTACTGGATTCCGGAAAAACTGCCGGCAGACATAAAAATAACAGCGTCACCTGAGGCAATATTTTCAATCATTTTATTAAGAAGCTCATCATTTGATTGAAATGCGTGTGCTTTTCCACCGATCTCACCGGCCAGAGCCGAGGTGTTCATTCTTTGATCAGCCGGGATCCGCTTATCTTCCGGGCAAGGCCCGATATAGATCTCGTCGGCTAGCCCGAGCTTTTTGACATAGTCTTTTTGAAACGTGTTGCGGCGGCTGGTGGCGTTTTTGGGCTCAAACGCCACATGAAGCTTCCGTGTCGGATAAACAGCCTTAAATCCCTCGATTACAAGCCCGACAGCTGTCGGGTGATGGGCAAAGTCCTCAAAAATATCAATATCACCGGCGTTTCCGAGGTGATCAAGGCGTCTGGCGACACTTTTAAAGCTGGCGATAGCGGCAGACAGCTTTTCCGCCGCGACTTTTTTGATGAAGCCACCTGACGCGAGGCTTTCAACGGTAGCGATCACTTGTGTGATATTTGCGAGCATGTGTACTCCCGAAAGCGTGGTTTCAATTTTGAGATCTCCCCAGGTTTTAGTCTTGATAACGGCCGACCAGATTTGTGTCCCGCGGTTTTTTTCTTTGGCGCTCCATTCGCCGAGACTTACGTCGGCTGTCTTATCAAGACCAGTGGTGGAGACTTTGATAAGTCGTCCGGCAGGTGTGACTCGTTTAAAGACGTTTCTCACGCGTTCATCGTCCCAGTTGGCCATAATAGAGCCTTCTTTAGGGACTAGCCTGGTTACCGCGTCAAACTGCGCCTCAATAGCCTCAACATTTGCGTAAATATCGGCGTGGTCATACTCGATGTTATTTAAGATCAAATGGTGCGGATGGTAGTGAAGAAACTTCGGTCCCTTGTCAAAAAAGGCCGTGTCGTACTCATCTCCCTCAATGACAAATGTTTTCCCACGGCCAAGGCGAAAGCTTCTTGGGAAGTTATGAGGAATGCCACCGATGACAAATCCGGGATCTTCGCCAAGCTCATTTAACACATGAGCCATGAGAGATGATGTGGTTGTCTTGCCGTGAGTACCTGTGACCACGACGCCAATTCTCTTGGACAACACCTCATCTCCGGTCAGCTTCGGGAAACTGGTGTAAGGAATTCCGCTACGAAGCAACGCCTCAAGCTCAACGTGACCGCGGGAAAGGGCATTGGCGACGACCACTAGATCAGGTTTATGGGCCGCGAGGTTTTCAGCGGCATAGGGTGTTGTCACGGGAATTTTTAGGTCCTCAAGCATCGTTGACATCGGCGGATACATGGCACCGTCACTGCCGACGATCTGGTAGCCTGCTTCCTGACAAAGTCCGGCAACGGCCGCCATTCCGGTGCCGCCAATTCCCATGAAGTATATTTTTGAGCCTTTTTTTAATTCCATGAGCCAGTTTCCTTATGAATTAGCCGAAGGCAGAGTCCACTTCAGCTTGTTGTTCTTGATAACTCCCTTTGCTCCCATGACTATTGGCAAATTAGGCGACACGTGACCAAAGTCTTTTGAGTGGAATGTCGGAACTCCGTAGCGATGATAGATCTCCTCCAACAAAACAGGAGATGAGTCGGGTAATCCTCCGCCGAGGTCTGAGAACGTGCCGAGTATAATCGCCTGAACGCCTGTAAAAAGCCCAGCCTGATGCCACTGATTGAGCATTCTGATCACGCGTCCGGGGTTTTCGCCGGTGTCCTCAAAATAAAGTATATGCCCATTTAGGTTTTTTGGCAGGTAAGGCGTCGCGATCAAAGACGTCAAAACAGAAAGGCAGCCTCCAAATAAAATCCCCTCTGCGCTTTTGGGGCTGCCGAGAATGGGACCTACATCCAGGTCTCCTGAGGATGATTTACCCTGGAGGAGATTAATTAATGAGTCTACGTCTGAAGTTCCGGATTTTTTCCAGGTAAAGGTCGCGGGCATGGGGCCATGAATCGAAAGGCGGCCTGTTTTCGCGTAAAGAGCAGATTGCGCGGCACACACATCACTAAAACCTATGATTGGTTTTGGTTTTGCCTTCGCCACTGTATCCCAAGGAATAAGATCTAGAAGGTCACTTGCCCCGTACCCGCCTCTAGCCCACATGACAGCGTCACTTTCTGGTTCCAAAAGAGCGTTATTCAGCGCGTTTGAGCGGTCTTTGACGCTGCCAGCCGTCCAGTTCCAGTGATCATTCGGCGTGATGTCGTCAAAAAGGATCTTAAAGCCCGCCGCCTCAAGCTCTTTGATGCGAGACGGGAGAAACCCCTCACGGTCAAGGCTTGATGCTTTTATGATGCGGATGGTTCTCACGTCCATGTGAAAACAATTCTCCCAATAAGTGGTCATTTTATGGAATAATGACCCGGTGACGTCGACTTGCGACGAGGACACAATCCGAATATTGTATCATAAACCAAGGAATCAAAAAGTGACCCTTCACAAAATAAAATTAACCAGCGGGTTTGTGCGAGATTCCCTGAGGGGCAAGGCAAAGGTCATCGCGGAACCTTTTATTCCTGAAAGACCCATACATAAAGTTTCTACCGACTCCCGTCAGGTGAGTCACGGCGAGCTCTTTGTAGCGCTTAAAGGTGAGGCATTTGATGGCCATGATTACATCAAGCAGGCGGTAGAAAAGGGTGCTGCCGCGGTGTTGTGCGAAAAATACCCATCTGATACGCCGCAAAAGGGCATTGATATATTCCTCGTTGAGAATTCCCTTGAAAGCTTTCGCCTGCTAGCACGACACTGGCGTGAGGTCACAGACCCAACCGTTATTGCCGTGGCGGGCAGCGTCGGTAAAACAACGACCAAAGACCTGTTGGCCGCGATGCTGGCCGGGAAATATAAAAATCTTATTTGGACCAAAGGAAGCCAAAATGGCTTTGTGGGTCTTCCAATGACTTTAATGGAAATTAAGCCCGACACCGAGGCGGCAGTCATCGAAGTCGGCATTGACGCCCCAGGAGCAATGATCCAGCACATTGATATGGTTCGTCCTGAGGTGTCTCTTGTTACGGCCATCTCAGAGGAACACCTTGAGTGGCTAAAAGACCTGGAGACGATCGCCAGAGAGGAAAATCTCATCTTAGAGGAAACCTCCAAGGCCGGTGGGACCAGTGTCATCAACCTTGATGACCCGTGGATTAAGCCGCTTTTCCACTCAATCAAATCCCCCGGCAAGATTGGCTTCACCTTGGGCGGTGTGGCCGGTCCTCAAACAATAGCCGGACGCCTTGTCGGCAACAAGCTTGAGGTCGAGGGCCTTGGTCAAGTTAAATTCTCCCTAAAATGCCCACTTCCGGGTGAGCATAACGCGAGAAATCTTTTAGGAGCGGTCGCGACAGCTTTAGTGATAGGCGTGACGCCGGACGAGATCGAGAAAGGCTTACTATTGTTCGCTCCAAGTGGCGGACGCAGCCAGCTGGAGACCCACAAATCTGGCGCAGACGTTCTTTGTGATTTTTATAACGCGAACCCGGCGAGTATGAGGGCTGCCTTTAAAGTAGCAATGGAGGCGCGTAAAAAAACGGGCACTCTTTGGCTATGCCTGGCTGACATGAAAGAACTGGGTGATTCGGAAGAGTCTCTTCACAAGGGGTTGGCGGAAGATATCAAAAAAATCTCGGGTGATGTTCGGGTGATGCTTTACGGCGAGCGGATGAAATGGCTCTCAAGTGAGCTCGCCAAAGTGGCCCCGTCTGTGAAAGTCAGCCAGTTTCTTTCTCCTGACCTGATGGCTGGAGACGTAAAGACAAATCTCAAAGCAGACGACTACGTACTGATCAAAGGATCCCGTAGTATGCGAATGGAGAAAGTCTGGGACTCTCTAAAGAACTAGTGTTTCGCCGTCTTCGAGTATAAAAATTGTAGCCAAGCTCTATACCTTGTCGCCGCAAGCCAAGCCTGGCCATCAGTCCGAGAAATCTTGCCCGCGAGTACGTCTTCTTTGGGAAGCTTTATTCCTGACTCAGGCAGAAATAAATACTGATTAAGATCACTGGCCACAGGCCAGGGGCTTTTCTCAAATAAGGGCAGATCCATATAAGAACTAACCTTTTTTTGCTTAGAGCCACCATCCGCCAGCAGAGCCAAAAAAGGCGCGATCTGATTCTGGGCGGTAAAAATATTAACGGCTCCCGGCAGTTTTTCATCTTTCCGTAGGCGCTCAATGATCCCACCAGTAAGTGTGACAGAGACGTGAGAGAGCCTTCTTTCCCAGCGCAGAGGGTCTTTGAGGTCCCGGTCACTCCACGGGAGCTCCAGATTCCCGTGATCTCCTGTGATGATGAAAATGGCGTTTTCCCAAAGGCCTTTTTCTTTGAGACCTGTGACAAATAGATCAAGTGCCTCATCAAAATATTTAATGGTCTTATGGGACTCGTGTTTTGCCACAAAGTTTTTTGTGTCAATTGAGGCGTCCTCAGGAAGTGCCCATGGGATGTGGTTTGTGACGGTTAATATCATCGGCAGGATGAACTCAGTCCCCGGTTTTTCGCTGAGAGTCTTTAGTGTCTGGGCAGCGCGGTCAAAAATCGCGAGGTCACTAATGCCCCAGCCCGTTCTTGGCGCCTCAGCCGGGAAGTCTGCTTTGAGGATGAAATTTTTTACGGCCTGCCTTTTCCAAAACGACAGTTGGCTGTCAAAACGCTCATCACCGCCATGAGCCCAGAGAGTTTCTATTTTCTGTTGGTCTTTGAGCTCCGCCGGGAGGCACTTTATTGGCAAATCCGGAAATGATCTCATGAGGGATGTATCGGTGGCCGAAGGAGTCCCGCACCAAGCCGCCTCCTGGCCTCCGCGGGTCACGGGACCAGAGCTATATACATTTGTAAATTTCACACCGGTTTCCCGGAGTATATCGATGGTCGGCGTAATGGACTTTCCGTCTGAAGGTCTCGGCCCGGTATCAATATCCCGAAATGACTCAGAAACGATAAGTCCCAAAATAACGGGCTTTGAGTCTGAGCGTCTGGACGCAATGGCTGTCTTGATGGCTCCGAGGTAGCCTCCCTCGGGAATTTCGCCGGCGTTGGGAATAAGTGGATCTTTTTGACCTGATTTCTGATTAAAAACCGCAAGCTCATCGCCCGCTATTGCTCTGAGGGAGGGCTTTTTTTGGAGGTTTGAATAAAGTGCTTCCATATAATTTGCCTGCAAAGGCTCAATGACAAACCAATTGACCCGCCAGCGAATATTAAGGACATGAAAGGTGATCGCAGCAAGAAGAACGCCCGCGAGCCAAGTCGCAACGCGCCGTTTTTGTTTGATTTTCTTAGATCTTCGAACCCAGATGGCGAGGCCCGCGGAAAGCGAGAATATTAAAGTTGAATTGGTATTAAACATCGTGGCGCCGTTGGCCGAGACAAATGACTGGTCAAACATGTAGCTCAGATGAAACGGGATAATCTGAAATTTAAAGAATTCGACATAGCCCTGATGACCTGCCGTTAGTCCGCCTATTAAAAGCACCCAAAGAGTGCCGAGAAGCTTTTGGGCTGACCTGGATTTTTTATTAGGAAAAAATTCAAAAATCCAAAACGGAAGCGACAAAACAGTCGCCATCCACGCGTCGCTTAATAGTCCCGTCACGGCCTCTTGCCGAAGACTCCCTCCTTGGCCGTTGTACTGCTCAGAGAGGGATCCCCATGCTTCCACCCGGTGGAGCAGAAATACTAAAAATATAGCGATGAGAATTTTTAATGTGCGAATCATGCTGTTAAAGATAGCATGGGCGGCGTGTGAATCTAAAGAGGTAATAAGAATGGCGGCGAATCAGGTGCAAATTGAGGTTGAGGGGATGACTTGTGGCGGGTGTGCTTCCAGAGTGACTTCCGCGCTTCAGCGTGACCCAAGGGTGTCATCTGCCGTAGTGGATTTCGCGACAAGGTCTGGCGTTGTCGATGGGGATTTGAGCCGTGACGACATTGCGAAAATAATCGCGTCAGTTGGCTATAAGCTTGCCGAGGCTGCGGACGCGGAAACAGCGATCACATCGTCTTCTGCCAGCGGGCTGAGCCCTGAATTTAAGCGCCTCCTGCCTGCCGCCACGTTAGCCCTTCCTGTGGTGATTCTTGCGATGGGACCATGGCACCCGGACTCGGGAGCTTTCTGGCAAATGATTCTTACTACGTTATTTTTGATGTGGCCAGCACGCGGGTTTTTTCTCCGAGCCGTCACACAGGTCAGCCACGGGTTTGTCACCATGGATACGCTCGTCTCTATTGGGATGGGGAGTGCCTGGCTGGTGTCGATGGCGATGATCCGGGAAACATCTCATCACCTGTTTTTTGAGTCGGCCGTCATGATCGGATTTTTTGTCTTAATGGGCAAAGCAATGGAAGACCGTGCCCGGCGCAAGTCCATAAGTGATGTTGATAGGTTGGTAAAGCTTAGGCCAAGAAGAGTCTGGAAGGTCAAAGATGACGGTGCTCCAGAGGAGGTATTTCTTGGGGCCATTAATATTGGTGATCTGATTTATCTGAGGCCTGGCGACATGCTGGCCCTTGACGGTGTGGTCTCGGAGGGCTCCGGTAGCTTTGACGAATCAGTCATTACAGGAGAAAGTTTGCCGGTAGTAAGGCAGCTTCATGACCCCGTCCCCTCGGGCGCGGTAAATGCCGGAAGTTCCGGCATCACAATAAAAATCACCCGCGTCGGTCAGGACACGACCATTGAGCAGATCATCCGCCTCATTGAGGACGCCCGACTCTCAAAACCACCAATTCAACTCGTAGCGGACCGAATTTCGGCTGTATTTGTCCCGGTTGTCATGTTCTTGGCTCTGGCTACGTTCTTATATTGGTGGCTCACCGGGCGACGGGAGTTTAACGATAGTGTGATGGTTGGTCTCAGTGTTCTGGTGGTGGCTTGCCCCTGCGCTCTAGGCCTCGCGACTCCGGTGGCATGGGTGGCGGGCCTCGGTCGCGCCGCGAGAGCGGGAGTGCTGGTGCGTTCTTATGATGCTCTGGAGACATTGCGGAAAGCAAACACCATTATCTTTGATAAGACTGGTACGTTGACTTACGGTAAGCCAACGGTTACCCGTGTTACTGATGGCAGTGGAAATTCTCTTCGTGAAGAGGCTTCCAGGCAGGACGCGATGGCAAAGACAATGTCCGTTCTCGCTCATTCAAGTCACCCGATTTCACGTTCTGTCGCTCTGTGGATTAAAGAACACCACGACGTCTCAAAAGCCCCTCTCAGTAAACTGATTGAGGAGACCGCGGGCCTTGGGGTCAGCTGTGAGATCAAGTCAGACCATAAAGAGCTCATTCTTTACGGTCGTCCGGATTTCGTCGCCAAAGACATCCCTCCGGCTTGGCAGACCGCTATTAAGTCTGGGCATCCACTGATGGCGGTGTCTTTTGACGGAAAACCTGCACTTTTATTTGAGCTAAACGATGAGATCAGGTCTGACGCTAATACGTCGCTGGCGCAGTTAAATCGCCGGGGCATCGCGATCCATATTGCCTCGGGCGACAAAGATGCCGTGGTGGCTGAACTCGCGAAGAGTCTTCCCCTTGTCGCAAGTTTTAAAGGTCAGATGTCCCCAGTAGCAAAAAAAGACCTCGTGGAGTCCCTGCGCAAAGGAGGCCGCATTGTAGCCTTTGTTGGTGACGGTATTAATGACGCGCCGGCTCTTGCCGCCGCAGATGTCGGCATTTCCCTCGGCACCGGCACAGATATCGCCGCACACAGCGCGGGACTTGTCTTACAAAAATCGGGTATCAACACCTTAATCGACGCCATTGATCTCTCGTCACGGATAACAAAAATTATCCGTGAGAATTTTTTCTGGGCGTTCTTTTATAACGTCGCCGCTATTCCCGCCGCGATGGCAGGCCTTGTAACACCCATGTGGGCATCGGCCGCTATGGCGATGTCAAGTTTGTCGGTGGTGCTGAACGCTCTAAGATTAAGACGGTAATTGACTGAGCCATCCGTTAGCCAGGGCTTCTCCAATGTTCTGACACACAACACGGGCACCGGCCCGGAGCATTTCACTAGCCGAATTTTGGGTGAGAATTCCAATAGGGAACATTCCTGCTTTGATGGCCGCGGCGAGACCATGGGGGCTATCCTCAAAAATGATCGCCCGGTGGTGATCTAGAACGCTGATACCTAAAGCTTTAGCGCATTTTAAAAAAACATCAGGAGCGGGTTTACCCTGCCTAACGTCGTCAATTCCGAATTTATGCTCGACGGTGACATTAAGTCTCTCAAGAGTGCTCTCAATAAAAGCACGGGGCGCGTTGCTCGCGATACCAAATGGTATTTTATTTTCTTTAAGCCATTTGAAGGCGTCTTTTGCCCCCGGCAAAAACTCAATGACAAGACTAGACTCCCTGAGAGCGTCGCGCTTTAATTCCGCAAGCGCCTCTTTGGTATCTGGGCGAGAGGCCCGGGTCGAAAGTATGTCTGCGATAGCCATGGTAGATCTTCCGGGGAGACCTGCCGTATCAATAAGTTCGGTGCCGTATAGTTTTTTGAAGCTGATCCGCCAGGCCGTCAAGTGAACAGCAAGGCTGTCAACGATAACACCGTCGAAGTCAAAAATCACCGCGGAGGGCTTAGAGATAGATTTCATAATTATGGTCTCAGACTCTGTTCATCGCGCTCATCAATACATACAATATAACTGACAATCGCCGAGATAGCAGTGGCGAGGCATAAAGGTACAATAAGTTGCGACAGTATCTCCCACTTCTGAAGTTCCTTTTCGTAATGATGTTGATCACGCTGCCCCTTGATCAATGGACCAAGGATTATTCGCGCCAAAATTATCTTACTCATGAGGATAGCCTTGATACGACTATCTATCAGGGCAGGCGTGAGGAGCTTATGGCCGTCTCAATGTCAGGGGCATGGTTTACCGGGCAGATGACCTATGTCCGCAATCACGGCGCGTCTTGGGGGGTCTTTCGGGACATCGGCCAGGATATTCGCCTGCCTTGGCTTTTACTTTCCGGAGCACTGACGGCCGCAGGCCTTCTCTGGACAGCTGTTCGTCTTTTTCAGAGGGGAGATCAAAAGGCTGCTCTTAGTGTTGGCGCCTTGATAGCTGGCGGAATTGGGAATTTTATCGACCGTCTCAGGCTTGGTTATGTAGTGGATTTTTTAAGCTTCAGGTGCGGGTGGGGGGCCAAAACTTGGGTCCTTCCGTGTTTTAATGTTGCTGATATCATTATAGTTTTAAGCTTATGTTTCGCGATCTACACACTTCTATTTGAGAATGATCATACTACAGTAAAAACAGGGACATAGCTGGCCATGGAGCGAATGACTGAGCCCTTACGGCCATGTCCTGCTAGAATGGTAACATCTAAATTTCATTATGAAAGTTTACATTGATGGTCATGGGCGCCGGCCTCTATTCTCGGGTGATAATCACCGCCATTGCTGTCTTTCCGTTAGGGCTGCGCGCGGCAGACGCGACCTTTCCGGAGGTTGTGCGGGCAGCTGTTGACGTGTCAAAAAAACAAGACAAGCAATTTAAGAACGCACTCGCCGCCATAGATACAAAAACAATCGTCACCGACGAGGAGCGCGCGGTAATTCTATTCGCCAGAGGTCTCAGTGTTTTCCAGACACGCCCTAAGGAGGCGGCTGAGGATTTTGATGCTGCGAAAAAATTACTTCCTGGCTCAAGCCGTCTTGCGCCTCTTCTTTCAATTTATTATGGCCGCGCCACGCTCACGCCTCAAGACGCACGAGCTATACTGGCAAAGCTCAAAGCACTGACAAACGGATCTTCTGGAAAATCATCCCTATGGCGGCCCGAGCAGTTTTCACTGATGATCGATATCATGATGGCCTTAAAGCAGGACTCACTTCTCGGGAAGGCGTGGCGGGAAATGGAGTCTCGGGTGAAGCCTGCCATGCGAGATGATGAGGTTGCAAAAAAAGTCGTTGCCTATCTTGACCGCCGCGACATCGCCTCGAGTAAAGACTTAGTCGGCGTGGTCGAATCCATGGCCTCTGGATATCCTCATTCGGAAAATGGGCGATGGGCATTTCAAAAACTTCAGGAGATGCAGTGCCGGGGCAAGAACCGCTATGTGTTTAGCCTTCCTCTCATCAGTCGTCTGGCGTCGAATATAAATTTAGACGAGGGGCTGAAGTACTTCCTGATTGAACTTACCAAGGGGCCAGTTAAAACCCTCTCGGGACAAGTGAAGCAGATGGATGAGTCGGAGCGAATCGTATACTTATTCCAGATTAGGCTTTGGAATGAGGCCAAAAGGCTGGTGGAGGAGCAGTTAGACTCGTTGGCAGGAAGCCGGTCAAGCGAAGGTAAAATCAAGCTTGCCCGCGCGATGTCTCTCCTTGGCCAAATTCAGACGAAGCAGGGTGACCACGAGGCTTCAGCGAGAACCTGGAGTCAATATATAGCTTTATTTGGCGAGCAAATCGACTCCAGGCAGGCCATGGAAAATCTGGCCGATAGCCTCGCAAGACTTCGGGTGCATGAACCCGCGGCAAAGATATACGAGTATTTGGCCAAGTCGCCATCGTCAGATCCTGTGCTGAAGTGGCAGCATTTCTGGAACACTTACCTGGGCGGGGATTACAAAACAGCCCTGGCACTGCTTGACCGCGCGGGATACGTACCCCAAAGAGACCGTGGTATTGATGGCGGCCTTGATTATTGGCGGGCGAAAATTCTCGAGAGGCTAAAATCATCAGAGTCTGACAACCTCTATAAAAAAATTCTCTCAGATAACGGCGATAATTTTTATTCTCTGCTTGTGCAGGCGAGAAAGCCCAGATTGATGGAGGTGGCGAAGGCCGATAACTTTACGACTCACGACCCTTTACTTGATTTAAGCCTGGCGGGCGGCCCCGCTTTGGCCGGGCAAGCAACCGCAAGTCACAGTGCCGAGACTCTTGAGGCGGCGCCGGAGACTGTGGAGGCCGATGGGACAGCAAATGGCGTGAATGACCAATCCGAGATTAAGGCGATTCAAGCCCTCAAAAAATGGGGCCTGTCACCAATTGGGAGGCGTCTTTTCAGGCTCATGCCAACAGTTCATCAGCACAATGGCAACGCGACCTGGATAGAGTCGTTTCGACTGGCGACTGACCTTAAGGACTTCGCGTACGGTTTGAAGGCTCCGGCAATGCCAGACTCTCCGCTTAAAAACATCCCCAACGCGTCGGCGTATCTTGAGATTCACATGAATCAATATAACGCTGACTGGAAGCTTCTGTATCCGTTTGCGTACCGTGAACAGGTGGAGGCCATGGCCGCCGCGGCCGAAGTTGATCCGTTTTTGCTTTTAAGCCTCATGCGGGCTGAAAGTGTATATGATCCGAAGGCGCGAAGTAGCGTCGGGGCCAGAGGGCTGATGCAGATCATGCCTTTTACGGCCGTTAGGATCGCCCGGATGATGCAGGATACGGAATTTCAGTTAAATGAGCTCCATCAGCCAGAGGTCAATATCGGATACGCGTCCTTCTACGTTAAAAAGCTAACCGACTACTATAAGGGCAATACCATGATGGCCGTTGCGGCCTATAACGGGGGCCCGGCCCCTGTAGATAAGTGGATTGCGCAGTTTGGAGACCTCGAGCTTGATGAATTTATTGAGACAATTCCTTTTCGCGAAACCAGACGTTATGTGAAGTCGGTATTTAGGAATTTCAATAACTATAAACATATATGGCAGCAGTCCAAGGCTCTTGCGGCATTGCCAAAGGTACCGGACGGAACCACGGGCGGGGAGATTTTCTGAATGTGTCTCTATCCGGGTGACTGTAATTTGACGCTTTGATGCCAACCTCTTGGCGGGCTTTTCACCCAGTGCGACCCCCTGATATTCTACTTGTATCTGATAATGAGTTATTTGGTCTATTAATCATGGGGTATCAGGTATGGCTGAGCAGTGGCTTTCAATTGTCGAGTATGCGCGCACAACGGGCATCTCAGACATGACTATCCGCCGCCGTATTCGCACGGGCAAAATTAAAGCCGAGTTGAAGGACGGAAAATATTTTATTCCACTCGCGGTTGATCAGACAACCGGCGCTGTAATTTTTAACAAGCCAGTCCAGCAGCAGTATTCAAGCCATCCTGTAAAAAATCATCCTAACCCAGGCGTTCCTGTCGACCGCTCAATGCCGGTTGTTCGGCGCGCGGAAGAGGACATATTCCTGGCAAGTGACGCTCACGTAAGCCCAAGGCATATATCTACCAGCAGACCGGCGCAGAGCTCTCACGCGAATCTTACCCAAAATATCAACGCCTGGAGCACTCTGCCGGGAAACTTGACGAATCCTTTAGTGGACGCTGGTCTCGCCAGTGTAGAGGCTAGGGCTCTCATTGAGTTTTGCGACCGCGCTCTGGAGCAGGCCAAGACCACAGTTGCATCTGTAGATGGCAAATATGGCGCCCGCCTTGAGTCCATGAACGCTCAGCTTCGTAACAAAGACTTCGAGATTAAAGCGCTCAATCAGCAGATCGAGGATCTTCAGCTCCTCGTTCAAATTCTAGAGCGTAAAAAAATAGGCTAATTCGTCTTCCAGAGGTCGTCATTCTGAGCGTAGCGAAGAACCTCGAAGAACCTCGAAGGACCTAAAACCAGAGCAGGCTGCTGTCTCCGTAACTATAAAACCGGTACCCCCGCTCAGTTGCCTCATTGTAGACGAACCTCGCCGTGTGGTAACCAATCAACGCACAAACCAGCATAAATAACGTACTTTCTGGTTGATGAAAATTTGTCATCAAGGCGTCCGCACACCAAGGTCTATGCCGCTGGCTCGCCACTGAGGGCCTGACAAAGATATCAGTTCTCAACCATTGCCCGGCCAGCTCAAGAGGTGGCCGTTCAGAGAGCTCGGCAAGCCGCGCTAAACCCTCAAGACTCCTTAAAGCCGTTGTTCCGACCACAATGACTTTGTGACCCTCAGCCTTTGCGTGGGCAATGGCTAATATTGTTTCCTTGGGGACAAGGAATCTTTCAGAATGCATTTTATGGTCCGAAGGGTCATTTGTTTTGACGGGAAGAAAGGTGCCAGCCCCGACATGAAGTGTTACGTGGGCAAAGGAGCAGTTTTTTTGCTTAAGCAGGCTTATCACCCTATCTGTAAAATGAAGTCCCGCCGTTGGCGCAGCCACGGAACCAAGCCCCTCAGAATATACAGTCTGATAACGTTCCCGGTCCTCACTTTGAACCGCAGCGGAAGCGTCTTTGCGTGAAATATAAGGCGGAAGTGGCATTTCCCCATGGGCCGTTAACCAGGCAAGTAACGCATCTCCTGAGAGACTGAGGGATACCTCAAATGGTTCCGGACCAGACCCAGAATGTGTGGGGTCCCGAGTTACGGAGGCAGAGAGCCCGTCGGAAAAAATGATTTTTGTGCCACGGGAGAGTTTTCGCATGGGACGACCAAGGCAAAGCCATGACTCATGCCCCCCTGGCCGTTCGCCAGTGACTGGTTCAAGGAGAAGTAACTCGATGGCTCCGCCCGTTTCAAGCCGGCCGTGGATGCGGCTGGCAATCACCCGGGAGTTGTTTACAATAAATAGGGAACCTTCCGGAACCTCCCGGTAAAGGTCAGCAACCTGACTGTGTGAGATATTATGTCCGTCCCAAATCAACAACTTAGACGCGTCGCGTTCTTTAAGAGGATGCTGCGCGACCTGCGACTCAGGAACCTCAAAGTTGAAGTCCTTAAGACCAAGGTAAGGCTCTTTTGGAAGAATTATATCAGGCAACGAGGACTCCTTTGGATGGCGACTTTTATCCAAATTTTCCTCTTAGGTCTATTTTTATCTGATATCGCGACGGCTGCTCCGGAGTATGTTTCCGCCAGTCAGGCGAGGTTTTTAGTGGGAAGACCCAGATCAAGCATTGTTGTCGCCTTTAACACTGGCACAGCTCTAAAACCCAATATCAGACTCGCCCACCCGGTAATGATTCCAATGAACAGAGACGGGCAGATGATTTGGTTTACGGGAGACGACTGGAAGCGTCAGTCAGTAGACGAGTTTGACCGCCTGGCGATCGAGAAGGATATGCTGGGTCGGCCGATTTCTGGTCTTTTTGAGTACCCAGGCTGCCTTCCAACCAATGGCATCCCGGTCACAACGTCTCAGGGGGTCGGCTGGCTCGTCTCCTGCCGTGACGAGGTTACCAGCTCCATTGATGTTAGATCCACCCGCGTGACATATCGGGAGAATTCCAGTGAGGTGTATTCCAAATACTATTCTTATAAGTTCAAAAAAGAAAATCACATGCTTTTTGAGGAGCTTACTTTAAAGGGTAATCAGGACAAAGTCGTAGCCCGGGACAGTGATTTATACATCAAGTCAGACGTCAGAAATTTCTTCACACTTAATTTCTCATCGGCAGACATCGAAAGTAAGATTATGGCGAGTCGCGTAGAGCCCATGGTGGCACTGGCCTCGCTTGGGTTTTACCTCAAGGTGCTTTTTTTCAAAATAACGCTGGATCTCAGGACTGACGCGGCTTTTTTTGAGAGTTCGGCTAATATCCCAATGATTATAACGCTACCTGTTAACGCCAAAAAAAGACTCCACCCAAAGAGCGGAGTTCTTTATAGTTTTCTCCCGGGTGATGGCGTTGAGGTGAATGACATTAAAACCGACATGCCACGTCTCGTGCCACAGCGGCTTTCCGGCGAGTATATTTCCGAGGGGCTTTCTCGTTGCCAGAAGGTTTGCGCTTTTGAGCTCCTGGTGCCGTCTGGCGAGAAAACCTTAAAGCTCAAGCTTTCAATTAACAGGTCTCTGGTCGAAAAGGGGCTTTTCCCGTGGTTTGTGCCAGACGTTTCGGCGGTTACAGATGGCATGGAGTGGTCTTTTCGACGTGGGTTTGACCCAAAGAAAAGAATTGGAATATACCTTGAGATGTCAGGTCTTCCTGAGGGAAGTCACCCGTGGGATTTTTGGATCGGGTTTTAACCAACCGGGTTGCAGTATTTAAAGTTTTGGAACCGCGACCGCGGGCTCGGTAAGCCGGGCGGTTTTCCTGCCGTATACCTCAAGAAATAAACTTGCTCCCTTAGCCTTCGGAGCCGACTGATTAACGAATGGATATTGGACGGCGTGGTCGAGACCCGGTGAAAATTGCCGCCAGTATTCGTTGATTTTATCTGGATTGGTGGTCTCAAGCTCAAGCGTAACAGTCGGGATGCCCCGCTCGTTTCCGGCATAGTTGCCCAGACTCCCCGGATAGAATGAATAATCGACGATTTTATAATTACGGCTGGAGACACTCATGGTCTGTACAAGGGACTTAGCTTTTTCTTCGCTGGCAGTGAGCGTTCGTGGCTTTTGGTCGCCCGGACCATCATAGTCATAAAACCCAAGAGGCGCGTGAATCGAGATGATCTTGTCTGGTTTAAATGTGTCAATCAGCCAGATCTGAAATAGCGTCTCGATCTCACTATTTGGTATATGTCCCGGAAAATGGCGCTCGTTTCTCTGGCGGCGCTCGGCCCACCAGTGTTTAGCGGAGGCGTACCAGTCTTGCGTGAAGAAATTTCGATTAACATCCACGCCGCGGCCATTTGTGCGACTGGCGCCTTTTTTGAAAAACCCATCAGGATTCACCAAAGGAGCGACGATCACGCGGCTGCCGTCGGGGATCAAAGAGGGATTGTCCTTAAGATGGCTGGCGAACTTAAAAACAAGTGGAATTGGGGTCAGTTCATCTGGGTGAACGCCCCCAAGAATAAGAGTAGTGCTCGGACCTTTTCCAAACTCGGCATAAATAAGTGGGCTGCCCCCGTGGCTCCTTAATTGGCTTCGCCACGGAACGTTGCCCGTGCCGCAGCCTTCTTCCGCCGGCTTCCATTTAAAGGTGGCATAAGTCGTCGCCAGCTGTGAACAAAAAGACTGAATGCTGGCATCAGCCGATACTTGTGGTACTACGAAATCCTGAAAGTTATCCCTAAGCACTGCTGGAATGGTGATAAAGGCTTCTTTCATTGCCGTGTCAGTAAGGCGAAATTCTTGAGCTCTTGCGGAACCCGACAAGACGACAAAAACAACTGCCACGGCAAGTTGAGATTTTATCAGTGTGGTCCGGACTAGGCGCATTCATCAATCTTTCTTGGTGGAGCCAGGTCGGTCGTCTTATAGACCATTTCAGCGGCTTCCCGCGGCGCATTATATTTTAGGGTGGCGTAGTGTTCGACGCCGTCTTTTCGGTAGCAAAGGGCACAGTAAATATGGTGATCAAGCTCTTCTCTTAGGTGCCACCGATTCTCGCAGTTATTACAAATATATACATAACTGCCTTCGGCCGCTAGTCTCGAGTGGATGTGAACCTCAGGGTCAATTTGATAACCAGTTTGCTCAAATTCTAACATTTTCTTATAAAATCGTCTCGTATGTCCCGGGTCAAAGCCCGAGTGGTAAAGCCACATATGGGTCATCTCGTGAAATATCGTATATGGCAGAAACTGTGGGTTACCCGCAAAATAGCTGAGCGAGAGTCTGATCTTATTCTCAAACAGGACTGCAAGGCCTACCTTATTTTTCATTTTGCGCGAGAATTCTATGCGGCTTCCTGCCGCCAGAGAGCCTTCTTCCTGTCCAA
>CANILH010000002.1 GCA_947468665.1 Oligoflexales bacterium
CGCAGTCGTCACACAGCCCGAGGCCGCGTTAGTAGAACAATCAGCCAAGGTGCCCGCAATACCGCTTAACGTCAATGACGAGCGAATTGACGTTTTATTAGTGTTGATCGCATCATAACTGATCGCCTTTAGGGGCTGCGTGCTGACAGCATAGGCTGGCAGGTAACACCCTGAGCCATCCGCGGCGCAGGTTGACAGTGACGGTGTCAACTGCGAGCCTGGATCACCATATGCTGGCGCTGTAGACAACACATTGCCCGCGGCTGGATATGTCAGAGTACCGGTGCTACCCGTGCCACTCACGCCATATGTAATTCCTGTGTAGACTTTACCAACTGCTGGCAGGGTTATGTTACCAGCGGTCCCTGCCAAGGTCTGACCACTGAGAATTTTTGATGCCGCGCCGGAGGCCAGTGCAGCTGGATAGGTAGCGACTGCCACGCAGCCTGTCGCACCGTCAGCGGCACAGTTAGCCGGCGCAAGTGTTGCGGTACCAGCAGTACCAAAAAGTGTTCCGGTATAAGAACTAGCCGCCGGCGTAGCGATTACGCCTGCGTAATAGCCCGCTCCAGGGAATGCTGACGTTACAGCCCATGACCCTTGGCTCGCGAGTGACGGGGTCAACTGCGCTCCTGGATCACCGTATGCTGGCGCTGTAGACAGTACATTCGCGGCGGCGGGGATTGTCAGGGTCCCGGCCATGCTGTTAGCGTTAACTCCGTAAGAAATTCCTGTGTAGACTTTTCCTGGAGCTGGCAATGCTATGTTACCGGCCACACCGCCATGGGACTGACCCAAGAGAATTTTTGATGCCGCACCGGAGGCCAGCGCTGCTGGATATGCCGCAGTCGTGACGCAGTCAATGGCGCCGTCGGCCGTACAGCCCGATTGTGATCCACCGGTGTATGTTCCAGCCACGCCGGCAACACTCGCCCCGGCTTTAATATTTTCAACCGTTGCCAGGGTCATGTCCGTAGCTTTAAAAGAGGCGGTCGTCTTACAGCCGACTTCACCGTCAGCCGCGCAGTCATTTACCGTGACAGCGGCGCAGTCTTTTGACCCGACCTGGAGATCACCGTTGGCGTCGCGGAAACCAATGGGGCTGCAGATCTCAGCGGCTTTCGCCATATAGATCGGATAGTCATCTCCGGCGTTGTCTGAGAGCATATATTTCGCTGGCCCTTCCACCGTACCAGTTGGATCATTGTAGCGACCCACAGTGATCTTAAAGGCTCCGGCCCTGGGGGTCTCAGGCATAATAAATTTTGCCATCGTTACATTTGACTCAGTAAACTCAACAATAGTGTCGCCAATTTTCACTTGTGACTGACGAGTAAGGGCTTGCCCTGTGATCGTTACCACCTCACCAGGTTTCGCCGCGACTGGTTTGATTGTCTCGATCTTCATAGCTGAGGCAGGCGTGATGCCACTTTGCTTAAACGAGAACACTCTTGTCCCCTTGCTGCACGACATCGTGGCCAGGAGAAACAGTAAGGCAATCATTTGGGTTTGCTGCTTCATTGCCAAAGTTTCGGCAAGAGCTCACTCAGTCTTGAGCAAGAAGTTACAAAACCACCTAAGTCCCTGAATTATTTATTAAAGTTATTATTGCCGCGTCACCCCAAAGCACTACGCTGCCCGTTTCCCCATGCGGCGTTCATAAACAGGTAAAAAGGCTCTATATGCCGCTTAGGACCGGGTCGCATCGCGTTTACAGGCGATATCGAGGTCAATCAAGCGTTCCAAATCAAAAAGTTTAATCTGAAGCGGACTCCGTGAGCGGCACCTGCGAATGTGAGATTTTGCCGTCTTACTGAAATCACGACCTCCAACTAACGTCATTGAGGTATACGACTCATCATACATGCTGAACTCCCAGCGAATAAGGTCCACCCGGCTTTCCCAGTAATCATCCCAATCAATGTCACCAATCTCAAACGCGTCCCTCATCGGACAATCAATCGGCGCGGGAGTTAAAAACCACAGACCATATCGCTCGCATTGACTCATGCCACCGTGCAGTGCCAGAAAATGATCTGTTCCGTTTGGATGCAAAAACTCCCACACCGGAACGGCTGTGGTGTCATAAGGGGCATTTTTCAATCTCTTCGCATTGGCGACATGCGGCCAAGCCAATAAGGTCTCCGATATTTTTCCATTAGTCATAACCACCTCCGCGATATGCCACTCGGATTTGATCGCATAGAAATTGAGATGAAATTGTTTGAGCGCGAATATTCTCATTGGTCCGGAGCCTGAATCTCGAAGAATTTCCTAATAAAATCCTTAAACTGCAAAATCAACCAGTCTCCCATATCTACTGGCAACATTTCCGGAAGCCTCATTTTTATGCTGACGATCTTGCCCTTAAGTTTAAACTCCGCATTAATTCCCGCGAAACCAATCGCTACACCTTCGTCTTCCCCGATCCCGTTAGCCCTCAAATACTCCGCCACTACCTTCGCAACGACCCACAGACTCCTATCAGACGTACTCTCGTGAAACACTTCCACACCCGCATCATTCACCGCTCGCACGACGGCACCGTGAAACACCTCCATCATCCCATGCCGCATAACAAAATCTGGCCCTGCACCCACTATGAAATCCATACCAGCACCTCCTCGCGGAAAATTGATACGCGAGGGCACATTAACAGAGCCGATATGATGACCGCCAAAGACATCTGCGTTTTTGAGACTTATTTTTTCAGAAAATTAATTCACTGAATGACGGTGTCACTCAGATCGCGCTAAGCCGCAAGCTTTTTCATACGGCGTTCATAAACCCGCATAAAAGACTCATATTCAGCCTCTGCCATCGACGAATCACGCCGCAAAAATTTATCGCACTTAATTTTGTTGATATGAACCGCTTGTTTGATCTCAAGCGGGCATTTATTCCAGATACCGTCAATGTGCATCCTTGCCGTTTGACTGTAGTCCCTGGGCATACAAAACTTCGTTGACACATGGGACTCCTCAAACATGCTGAATTCCCAGCGAATCAAAATCTCACGACTATCCCAGTAATCACTCCAGCTGATCTCGCCTGTCTCAAACCCGTCCCGCATAGGACAATCAATGGGTGCCGGGGTCAAAAATGCCAATCCAAATCGCTCGCATTGACTCATGCCGCCATTCAGACCTAAAAATCTATTTGCTCCGCTGCGGTCAAGATATTCCCGAACCGCAACCGCTGTTGTATCATAGGGACAGTTATTAAGCTGGTTAGCACGAATTAAGTGCGGCCAATCCAATAGTTGTTTGATATTTCCAGGTTGATTCATCGCCGATCCCTCCATCAGGGATGTCGGCAGTGACCAATTTAAGTTTAGCGAACTAAATATCGAGTCACCTTTTAGATTGGCAACATTTGAATTTTTGAAGAATTCTTTAATATAATTCGCAAAATAGTTAGCCAATGCGTTAGACCACTCAACTGCTAATTCATCCGGGAGATTTAGCCTCAAATCGATTGTTCCACCCGAAACACTAAATTTCGCGCTCAATCCAACAAAAGTCAGTCCAGTGATCTCTGCGCACCCAACTCCATTAGCCCTTAAATAGGCCGTCGCCATCTTAGCCACCACCCACAGACTCCTATCAGACGTGCTCTCGTGAAACACTTCCATTCCGGCGATATCCACTGCCCTCACCACCGCCCGATGAAATATCTCCAACAATCCCTGCCGCATCACATAATCCGGCCCCTTGCCAATCAAAATAATCATGCCACCATCTCCTCAGATTAAAGTCCCAATTCAAGGGGACTTTAACCGAGCCAATATGATGACCGCCAACGACATGTAAGTATTTTGCGAAATATTTTCTGAGGAATCTCAGTCAGCGAATGACCTTGTCACTCAACTTCCAGTTAACTCCTGAACAATCTCTTTTACAGTCATGACACTTTCAATAGTGTCCACACTTTTCCCGGCCTGCCAGTAATCCTTATAACTGGACCCCCGCTGATTACTTTGTTTGAGCTGCCAGATACTTCTTAGCGTATAGAACATTCGCATGTAGTGTTTAAAGTTCGGATGCCTTAAAAGCCATTTCGCGACCGGGCTTGCATGAATACCGACGCCTTCGATATAAGGGGTTTTGATAATCGATACCGGCACACCGCTGATTTTATCTGTTGCCACGATGTCAGCTGCGGTGGCTTTCAAAATCGCGTTCTTGTAATCCTCATGAGCGGTACATTCTTTGGACGCGATAAACCTGGTTCCCAACTGCACGCCCTGATAGCCCAAGGCCATCATCTCATGAAATTCCTTGTGACTGCCGACGCCGCCGGCACAGACAAGAGGGAGACCAAATTTTTTGAGGTCATTCAGAAGTTTTTCTGGCGTCTCTGGTCCCAAGTGTCCACCAGCGCGGTTATTGACGCAAACGAGTCCGTCTACGCCGTAACCCACCGCACGCTCAGCCCACTTAAGATTCGTGACGTCGTGATAAACGATACCACCGACTGGCCTGACTTTTTCAATCACCCAGGATGGGTTTCCGAGAGCCGTAACAAAAAACGTCACGCCCTCTTCAATTGCGATATCAAGCCAGACTTTCAGGCGGTCTTCGTAACGCTTGGCACTTTTTTCCACCAAGAGATTAAGCCCGATAGGCTTTTTAGTCAGGGTGCGGATGTATTTTAACCCGGCCCGAAATTCATGCCCGTGGACATAGACTAATGAGATCGGCTGCACGATCCCGATGCCACCGGCCTCACTCGCGGCCGCCACCAATTCTGGGTTACTGCACGGATACATAGCACCGCAGATCACTGGATGCTCAATTCCGGCGTGTTTAAGGAACTGATTTCCAGATGCTGGGGTAGTCGACGTAGCCATGATGACCTCTAGGGGTTATTTCCATTCATTTCAGGACGTTAAATAATATATCCATCATAGTTCCTACTGCTTACAAACGCCACGATCTTTGCTGTCCGGGGCCGACATCTATTAATAGAGGGTTGACGAAGGCCGAATTTCCCTGCTTCAATGGCCAGTTCAAATGCCCCACGCAGATGACGTCCGTTGATTCGTACATGGAAACACTTAGATCCTGGAGCCCAAAGTGACTAAAAAGTCATCAAAATCTAATGCCGATGAGACCCCAAAACCTCGGGCCGGCAAGAAAATCACATCAAGCTCAACAGCTGAATATTTTTCTAAGAACCTCCAGCAAGTAGGGTTTTCATCCCCGACAAAAGCTGTACTCACTACCGTCAAAGAAGCAGTAGACAACAGCCTTGACGCTTGTGAAGACCACGGAATTTTACCGGAAATCAATATCTCCATCGAAAAACTTGGGCCCGGTACCATGAAAAACACCGACAAACTCAGGATCATTGTTGACGATAACGGCCCGGGAATTCCCGACGAAGACATCAGCAAAGTCTTCGGCGAATATCTCGCGAGTTCCAAATTTGGGCGCGGGCGCTGCAGCCGAGGCCAGCAGGGTATTGGCATCTCAGCCGCAACCACCTGGGCACTTCAAACCACTGCCACTCCTGTGCGCGTCATTTCTAAGACTAAAGACCAGCGTAAAGCCGTTTCGTGTTCCGTAGAAGTAGATCTAAAAAACAATAAAGGCCTCACCCGTGACCGCCAAACCATCGACTGGAACCGCCCGCACGGCACCTCTGTTGAGTTCATCATGGAGGGCCGCTGCCAGCTAAATGGCGAGGCCGGACTGTTGTCATACCTCCGCGGAAATGTGCTTGTTAACCCGCATATGACCTTAAACTATACGCTGCCTGAAGTCGGAAGCGCCACCTACGAGCGCGTCACCAAAGAAGTTCCCCATGTGCCGGAGCCCATCGAGCCTCATCCCCATACCATGAAACTCGGCGAGTTTATGGCTCACGGTAGACTTTTTGGCCGCACAAAACTTCAGACCTGGCTTAAAACCGGGTTCTCACGCATGTCCGATAACGTCATCAAAGACATGTGGAAGGCACAGAAACTTCCCATGGCCCTACTCAGTAAGGGCGTAGAGTCTGTTTCCGACGAGCAACTTAAAGCCATCTATGCAGCCGTTCACGCGACGACTCTCATGGCACCGTCCACCCAAAGCGTGATCAGCATCGGCGAAGACGCCATGTCACTATCTGTGGAGCGTCTGGGCGAAATTGATTTTTTTGCCGTCGCCACCAGAAAACCTACCATCTGTGACTTTAAGCCAATTCAGGTCGAAATCGCCATTGCCCGCATCCACGGAGGTGAAAGTGACGAACCTGTGCAGGTTCTTCGCTTCGCCAACCGCGTTCCTCTGCAGTTTGACAAAGCCGCCTGCGCCATCGTCAAAGCCATCACCACTGTCAACTGGCGTGCTTACGGGCTGCGTCAGCCCAAAGACTCCCTGCCGACTGGACCATACATCCTGGCCATTTCTGTGGTGTCGCCATTCATTAAGTTCAAAAACGCGTCCAAAGAAACTATCGATGCCTCTGACGAGCTAGTGGAAGAGATCCGCCGCGCCATCATGCAGGCAGGCCAGCGCCTGGCTCGGCATTTATCTCGTGAGAATAAAGCTGCCGATCTTGAAGAAAAAATTCAGCACATTGAAAAGTTCGGCCCCGTGCTGGTTGACACCCTCGTTCGCATCACAAAAAGCGCCGAAAAACGCAAAGAAGCGGCCTACGCCGGCCTCAAAAAAATCCTTGGCCGTGATACTGACGTCGCCCAGAATAAGTTAGCCTCGGCTGAGACCAAACTCGACGAGGCGAACACCGCCCGCAAAAAACGCCTGAAAGCATTCCGCGACGAGGACTCTGCCCTTGACGCGATGCGGGCACCAAATCCCGAAGACGTCGAGACAAGCCTTGAAGACGATGAAATCGACGCGGAAGAGATCGCGGTCAGCAAGAAATCCGCCAAAGAGCCCAAAAAATCACCAAAATCACCAAAATCGCCGCAATCAAAGAAATCAGCTAAAGCCGCAAAACCCAGTATTTTGAGCGTTTTCGCGCCAGAAAAACCGGGCAAAAAAGGCAAATTCAAAGAGCCCGTAAAAGTCGTAAAGGCCTCAAAGCCACCAAAAACAGCCAGCAAAAAACCCACCGCGAAACCCGCTAAAGCGCCCGCAAAAAAAACGAAGCCCGCGGCCAACAAAAAATAAGACCTTCCAAGGCAGAGGACCACTATGGCAAGCATACATAAACCCCGCGTCGGCCGCGTCAACGCCGACATCCTGAAGCAGTGTCTTTCTGTTTGTGACGGCATGCTCACAGACCTCGAGAAAGCCCGCCGCCCGGTACTGAAGGCCACCAAGTGCAGCCTCGATAATTCACTTTACGACCACCGCTTAGGGTACCTCACCCCAGGCGACAAAAAAGTCAGCACTGAACTTAACGTCAGCTCGGTCAAAAAAATGTCCCGGGCGATTTTCATGCTGGAAGTCCTGCTTCGCAATCTTGAGACCGGCAGTGTCAACACCAAGCGTGAGCTTTACTACATCAGTAAAGGTGAGATTAAACATAACCCTCTTCTCAAGGCTCTTGATTTCGGTGATCAAGACGAATCTGACGAGGTTATTGATTTCATTTGCGAAATGATTGAGGCCTACAGGGAAGAAATGAACTGCTTTGCCAATGACCGCGGCGGACAAACCTACTCACAGCAGTTAGTGGTGACAGAAACAATGCCAGACGGCACACAGGCCGTCATTGATCTGAGCCAACTGGGAACCTCTCCCTTTCAACCCAAAAACCGCCCGCAAAATTTAACCTTGAAGGCCAAAAAGAAAATCGACTTCGGCCTGATCATCGAATCCGAAGGCACCGCCAACACCTTGGTAGCCAACGGCTTCACCAAACGTCACAACAGCATCGTCATCGGTGCCGGGGGCGTACCATCAAACGCCGTCCGCGGTTGGGCCAAGAGAATCCAGGACCAACTGAAGATTCCGTTATTTTTCTACGGAGACTTGGACGCCTATACCATCCAGAATATATACCGCACCCTGAAGGCAGGGTCGGCATCCTCTCTCATTCGTAATAGTGACTTCTCGGCTCCAGAGGTTCGGTTCCTCGGTGTTCTCCCGGAAGACATCACAAAATACGACCTGAATGACTACGCCGTTAACGACAAAGACCCCTCAGAGGCCCGCTCTCTGAAGAAGGCCAAAGACGCCCTGCAAAATGACCCGTTCTTCAAAGACAAGAAAAACAGAGGCCTGGCCGAGATCCTCGAGTGGCTTGCCAAGAATAAACGCCGTTGCGAGCAGCAGTCCTATTACGCCGTCGCACCTCGTGATCCCCAGATGGCCGAAAAGATCATCGTAGAAAAAATCAAACGCGGAAACTTCGTCTAAAACGCCCGTCATCCCGAGCGAAGCGAAGGACCCTAAAAGCTCACTTTATGGTATTGAATAGATGCTCTAGTGCCGCCGCCTGGCTCGCGCGCTTTTTTTCATCCATCTTTTGGATATTATGCATTCGCCAAAGCACAGACGGATAGTCACAGATTTTCGGATGGGCATACAAATCCCACGCAGGCGTGCCACGAGCTACCGAGCAGATAAATTCGCGTGATTGATCGTCGAACGAAGACAGGACCTTATTTTTGAGTATGATTCGCGCTTGAACTAGCTCATCAAGTTTAACAGGCTCCGACGTCATCCCGATAAACTCTGTTTCAAAGATAGCTTTTAACGGCTTGTCTTTTGGCGACAACAATTCGTGAAAAGGGCGGTTGTGAGAGATAAGATAGTAGAGAAATGCATCGCGCATATTGGCATCAATGGATTGGTGTCGAAAAAAGACCAACATGTCGAACAAATCCCGTGGGTGTTGTCGGTCTAGTGCGGCACAGATCTTACCTCCGTATAGATCGTCGGTACTGAGGCATGGTGCCTGCACAGCCTTGTTAAACAAGTCGCCTACGGTGTTTGATGTATATATGTCTTCAGCTGGAAACAAGGCGCCGCGTATGATGTAATTTGGTTCAATCTTAATATCTGTGCCGTCTCGCCTTACAATAAGTTTCGCTTCGCCTTTACCGTCGAGAGGCTTTGTCGGAGTTACGATGCATTTGAAAGCATTTTTGATTTCGTTCTTGATCAGCGTCAATGCCGTATGCATTCCGCGCATAGATTCATTGCGGCCTTCAATCGGCATGTAACACAGATCGATATCAACGGATAGTCTAGGGAACGGCAGATGGAATAAATTAAGTGCAGTACCGCCCTTAAGCGCAAAGACACGTTGTTTTGCCACAATCGGTAAGACATCAAGTAACAGATCTACTTGCTTTTTATAGCGTTCAAAAGACACTTTTGCCCTCGCGATCTTTTTTTGGAACTGTAATTTGATATTTTGAGTTGAAGTCGCCACCTTTGACAAGGACGCGTTTGCCTTTCCCAAGGTCAATGCGGGTTAAATCTAGTTTTTTAAAAATAGGCAGTTCCATGGATTCAGCAAGAAATAAAAAAACGCGCTTAACTTTTACAGACGTGCATTTTTCTAATAATGCTTGCATTGCCTTTGGTCTGAGATTGAGTAAACCAGACAGATAGTTTTCGGCAGTTTCAAAACCATTGCTCAATTCCAAAGTGTCCAGGAGCTCTAATATGGCCTGTTCACGCGATGCAATGGCGATGGAAATTCCATGACTAGTGGTTTGCACGAGATCTTGCTTTGCGGAGATAAGATTCGAACGACGAAAAAGAAAATGGGCATCCCAATCATTGTTCTTCACCCAAGTGGGTATGCCGGTCTTCGGAGCGAGGATCAGGTCTATTTGCGGCTCAGTGCTGGCTTGTAAATTATGAGCACTCCCATGAAGTTCTAGTGCCGTCTTTGCACCAACGTGAATGCTGATTTTTAATTCTTTTTGTAGTGCTCGGACTGCTCCAAGCCATGACAGTTTATCAAGTGGCCTCGCGAATACCCCAGCTCCTATTTTTTTAAGAGCTCCCGTTTCGGAATATCCGTATGCGGTGCGTTGTTGAACGCCGCGGGACGCAAACCATTTTAATGTATGGACGTCACCAGGCTGCCATTCACCGAGAATTCTGTTTATTTTTGACATTTTTTCAGCACCATTAGTTCTGTTTTACTTATAAATATAAACCGAGCACCAGTTTAAATCAATATCAGATTCAGAGTAATTAGCTCTTAATTAATAATAAATATAAACTAAAATTCTTTATTTTTTTAATTATATCTATAATATCAGTTCTTTAAATCTATAACTAACTCACGTAAATAAAAGGCAGCCCAATGGGCTGCCTTTATTCATTCTAAATCGTTCTCTTAAAACTTAATCCGCATCCCTGCGTGAAGATTCACGTGGTTGATGTTAAGCGGCGCGTCAACACTTGTCGTAGTCGCGCCAGTGGTACTTTCCGAGAACGAGTACTGATAATGTGTCGCTCCGATACCGCCGTAAAACTGAGAACTTCCGGCGCCGTAGGTCACGTCGTAGTCTCCGCTGAAGACAAATCCCATCTTGCTGTCTGTCTTGGACGTTACGCCGCCAGACTTCTCCGAGAGTTGTCCTGTGGCAAAACCAAAACCAAAACGCACGATTCCAAAAAGGTTGTCACCAAGAGAGTGGCCGATGCCAACCCGCGGCACGATGCTAAAGGGTGACAAGGTCGCCGTCTTAGTCTTGCCACTTTTCCAGTTAAAGGTGTGATAACCAACAGCGGCTCCAAACTCAAGTCTCGTCCAGCTTTCGCTTTGAATGATGTAGCCTGGCTCGATGCCAAAACCAAAGCCCATTCCAGAGCTGCTTTCAGGCTCGGCGTCATAGACAGGACCAAAGTCACCGGCCAGCCCTAAGGTAAACCCGCCGTAGGTATTGGCGACTGTTATCTCAGGCTTTGTCCGCGCGTCCTTCATGCGGTCTTTAAAACTTTTTGAGTCGTCGTTGTAGGTCTTGTTGTAGCCGTCATCACCGATCTGTTCTTCCTTGGCAAAAGCCGTGGAGACCGAAGACAACAACGCCGCGGAACATAGTAAACAATTAAGAATCTTCATGATTTCCTCCAGTTAATGGGAGCCTACCTGGCAATACCCAAGATCCTAGAGGTTAGCTAAACCAAATAAAAATTACACCTTGGAAAATACTTTACGAAGGTTATCCACATGGCCATTGGTGGTCGGCTTTTGTGAAAAAAGCCCGGTATTTTTCCACGGGTGGTCTTTATGGTCAGGGTCATCTGTATATCTTGGCATCACATGCCAGTGAAGATGCTCGTCCACGTTGCCAAGCGAGACATAGTTCATTTTGTGACTTTTAAAAGCGACCTCGATTGTGCGGCCTACTGTCATGACATCACAGAAAATTTTAGCCGCCAGAGCCTGATCCATGTGATGCATCTCACGGACGTGGGTCTTCGATATAACAACGCAATATCCCGCAAAATACTGATGATCGCCGGCGATGACAACAACCTGGGGTGTCTCCCAGACTTGGTTGGATAATTCACCAGATCTGGACTTTAAAAGCCTTTCACAATGGGGGCAGCCCTCTTTCAGGTTATTCATCTGACAGCACTCCTGATTTATGCCCCGGCCAACAACGTCTCCAACGCGGGAAGACAGTTATAAAGGTCAGCGGGACCAGACAACAAGTATATGCGACGCTGCATCTCGTCGATATTGTAATCCCTAATGACGATTTCCCGCAAATCAAACTGCACTACTTCTGGTTGCGGACTAAGGGCATAATTGGACTTGCCAAAGCTCGACAAAATCCCGCCCGCAAAAATCCTTCGCCCCTGAGGGGTCTCAACGACCGGAAACTCAACTCCTCACCAAAACGCGCGTAATGAGGATCCATCAGAAAAGGCGCCATGCTCATCCGCTGTCCAAAGGCGCTCTTTAACGTCCTTCATGGATCGCCCTCCCCTTTTATTTGAGTGCAAACCTGACTTGATATCAAAAATAAGGCCAATATTTTTTCTCTTTTAATTCAGCACGTTACCATCTTCTTCGTGGGGATTCCTGCTTGAAATCCCCAACCACTGTCGCAATTGCCACGTTCCAACACCCAGGCAAACTCTCCCAAATTTATTTCCTTACCGGAGACAATTGCCAAGTTGCCCCCCTCACTATAATGTAAATCCCTTTACTATCAGGAGTTATAGGGCTTTGAGCATCTCCTCTGACATATCTCACGACGCGCCCGTGCACCTGAATGAGCTCATTGCCAAGCTGGGTCAGGGTGCGGCAATTCCTCCGAAGACGCAGATCATCGGCGCGTCAGACGCAATCTCACAATTGATCACCCTTGCCGCCTCGTCAAGATGGTCAAAGTTAGTCCTGATCGCGCCCACTCACAGGGAGGTATCAGCACTCCTCTCGTTTCTTGACCAGAACGAGGCGACTCTTAATACCGCAAACGTGTCCGCGTCCCACTTGCCGCACCTTTCCATGTGGGGCGCTGACAGGTTTATAAATCCAAGCCTGAGCCGGCGCCAACGCCTCGATGCCCTGTGTGGAATGGCCGATACCAATTCAAAAAGCATCACGGTCACAACTCTCGCGGGTCTTTTTCAGTCAACCCTCACCAAAAAACTCCTTCAGTCCTTCACCATAAAACTCTCCGTCAATAATGAGATTGACCAGGACGATCTGATAAAAAAACTGGAGTCTGCCGGCTATCACACGTCATCAGTAGTCGATGAGGAGGGGTTATTCAGCGTTCGAGGCGCGGTTCTTGATGTCTTCGCCCCAAACGCCACTCATCCTTACCGCATTGAGTTCATGGGAGACCAGATCACCAGCATAAGGTCGTTTCAGCTGGACGACCAAAAAAGCCGCGAGGCACTCACAATGATCGAGATCGGCCCGGCAAACGAGATCCTGATCGAAAGCAAAAAACGCAAAGAAGCTGCCCAAAGACTTCACGAGCACCTGCTTACCCTTGACGAGGTACCTTCGGCTGACAAGGACGGTTTTCGCGGGGCGTTTATCACCGGACAACGTCCGTCCGGATGGGATCTATTGGCGCCGATCCTCCGCGCGGAGAACGCGACGGCCTATGACCTTTTGCCAAATGACTGCTGCCTGGTCTTTGCACGCGGACTTGACCAAGCTGTTTCGGCCTACGGTGAGCTGCTGGATAACTTTACAGCTTCCTATGCCAAGGACCTGGCCGCCCATCGTGTGACGTTTGACCCGCTGAGGCACTTCCCTAATCGCGAATCTGTCGAGGGCACTCTACGGGCCGCCGGTCAGATTATTGAGTTTGGCAATCCTGTTCAACGCACGGGCTTCACCCAGATCATCATCGCACCGGAATCCGGATTTGAGCCCATCAGTCCGTCACTTAGCGGGAGCGCTCGTTTTGACTCGTGGGCACAAGCCATCTCCAACCTTATTCAAATAGACGAGGGCCGGGTCTGCGTACTCTCGTCCAGCCCCGAGCAGGAAGAGCGGATCGCGACGCTTTTCTCCCACCGGGAATTGAAAGTATCCCGGAAGTCGACGTCCATGATCGACCTTACCCTTGGAGACTCCGATGGCAAGGTCCACGTGCTCGGCGGTCACCTCTCGTCTTGGCTCTGGCTCAGTGAAAACAAAACACTGCTTATCCCCGAACACATCATCTTTGGCGTTGTCCAAAAGAAACAAAAATCATCCAGCACCAAACTTAAAAACTTCCTGAGCTCGTTCCGTGATCTCAAAGTTGGAGACCTTGTTGTTCACACCGTCCACGGAATTGGACGCTACAAAGGCATGGTGACGCTGACCGTTGGCGGCATAACGGGTGACTTCCTTCATATTGAATATTCCGGCACAGATAAAATCTATCTTCCCGTCGACAAGCTGAATCTTCTTCAGCGTTACAGCAGTAGTGGTGAGGGATCAGGAAGTGCCTCTCTCGATAAACTGGGGGCTGGAACCTGGGACCGCAAAAAACAAAAGGTCAAAGAAGCGGTCAAGGAAATGGCCGACAAACTTCTTAAGATCCAGGCACAGCGTGCACTCGCGCATATTCATATTTACCAGCCGCCGAGTGATGATTATTTCAAATTTGAGGCCGAGTTCCCTTTTGAGGAGACACCCGATCAGGTGAAAGCCATTGCCGAGGTCAACGCTGATCTTCAGTCATCAAGCGCTATGGACCGTCTGATCTGTGGTGACGTTGGCTTTGGCAAAACAGAGGTCGCTCTTCGGGCAGCATTTCGTGCCGCGAGTGACGGGTTTCAGGTTTTGGTTTTGGTACCCACAACGATACTCTGCTACCAGCACTATAGAAGCTTCAGTGACCGCCTCTCCAGACATGGCCTTCGGGTTGCACAGATCAACCGCTTTGTGCCGCCTAGAGACCAAAAGAAAACCATTGAAGATCTTGCCGCCGGCAAAGTGGACGTCTTGGTTGGAACCCACCGGATCCTTAGTGAGGACATCAAAACCCGCCGCCTTGGACTTATCATTGTCGACGAGGAGCAGCGATTTGGCGTGATCCATAAAGAGCGCCTCAAAGAACTCCGCGCGGGCGCCGACATCCTGACTCTCACGGCTACGCCGATTCCCCGCACACTTCACATGTCGATGCTTGGCCTTCGGGATATCTCTATTATTATGACCCCACCGAGCAACCGCGTAAGCGTCAAAACTTACATTGCCAGAATGGACGAGGCCCTGATCAGAGAGGCCATTGAGCACGAGATTGACCGCGGCGGGCAGGTATTCTTTTTACACAACCGCGTTGAGGATATCGACGCGACCACACTTTGGGTTAAGAGCCTCGTACCCAAAGCCCAGGTCAAGTTTGCTCACGGGCAGCTCAAAGAGACTGATCTTGAGAACACCATCATTGACTTCATCGAGCATAAGTTTGATGTTTTGGTGTGCACAACCATCATCGAGTCTGGAATTGACATGCCAAACGTCAATACTCTAATCGTCAGCAACGCAGACCGATTCGGCCTGGCTCAACTCTACCAAATGCGTGGCCGGGTTGGTCGCGCTGCGGTACAAGCCTACGCTTACTTTCTGACCAAAGACCCGCAAAAGATGTCTGACGACTCCCGCCGCCGTCTCGAGATACTTGCTGCCCATCAGGAACTTGGCGCCGGCTTCCAGATAGCGAGCCACGATCTGGAACTTCGCGGCGCGGGCAATCTTTTGGGCGCTGATCAATCCGGACACGCCTCCGAGGTTGGCCTTGAGATGTATACAGATCTTTTGGGGGAGGCCATCGCGGAACTTCGCGGCCAGACGCCTGAGAACCCAAAAGTAGACACTGAAATCAAGCTTGCTGTGACCGCTCTGATTCCGCAGTCATATATCAAAGACGAGGGGCTCCGCCTGCAGTTCTATAAATCACTTTTCACCGTCGAAAGATCCGCGGAACTCACTGGTATTGCCGATGAGATGAAAGACCGTTTTGGCACCCCACCCGAGGAAACAGGAAGACTATTCCTGGTGGCGCGCCTGAAACTCATACTCTCATGGCTTGGGGCAAGTCAAATAGCCGTGAACCCCAAAGCTGGCTGGTTTGAGATCCGATTTGGCTCCCTAAAAGAAAAACAAATTGATAGAATCATTGGCGAGGTACAGCGTAAACCCAATATTTATCGACTCTCCCCGGATTATAAACTTTACCTCTATTGGGAAGATCAGACAAAATCAAGAACCCTCGATGCCGTGCCCCAAACCGAGATGTTGAAACATCTTTTGGAACTTCTCGAGCCTCTGGCGGCAGGACTGGAAAACGGATGAGAAAGCACCACATAATTATTGCCTCAAGTCTCGGCCTCTTGGGTGCCGGGCTGCTGATCTGGAAAATCTTCAGTAAGCCACTCGCAAGTCCAGACTCAATCGTCGATGACGTGGATACTCAGGTAACTCCCCACCATGAAACCACCTCATTTCCCGAGCTTACTGTTGGGGGAGAGACGATCACTCCCGCCGAACTTCAATGGGAATATGATCTTCATACCGTCGCTCCAAAATTCGCCGATTCCGACGATATTTTCGGTCTCGGCGCTCCGCCAAAGGACAGCCCGGTTGACCCTGCGCCAATACTTGAGGGGCCGGAACTTCGGGAAAGGGTGATCGCGACTGTCACCGAACGCAAGATTCTTTATCGATATATCGCCGAAAAGGTAAAAACCTTCGACCTGGGTGATCCATCCCGTTTTACCCAATGCCTATCCGAGGTGAACGATGTCGCTGCGGCAAATCCCAAGTTTTTTCAGTCCGGCATGAGCAGACAATACCTCAAGTCAAAACTCTGCGAGCAGGCGATTATTGAGCAGTATCTAAATGATCAGTTCTTCAAGTCGATTGACGTAAGCCAGGCAGAGATCGCCTCCTACTACAGAACCCATGAAAGGGATTTTAAGCGACCCCTCCGCGCCAAATTCCGCCAGATCGTAGTCGCCAAAGAGGACTTGGCCCAAGAACTTAGGCGTCAGGTCAAACCAAGTAATTTCCAGGAGTTAGCCAAAAAACACTCCATAGCCCCAGAAGGGGCGCAAGGTGGCCTTTTGGGGCCATTTTCCAAGGAGCAACTACCAACACTTTTTGATATTGTCTTTGCCATGGATATTGGGGAGATCAGCGGAGTGATTAAATCTGAATATGGATTTCACATCATCATGGCGACCGAGCGAATAGACCCCAAGACATTGTCTTTGGATGAAGCCACCCCAGTTATCAAAAGCGAGCTGTACCGCGGCAAAAAGCTCGCTACATACCAGAAATGGCTGATCACCGCGATGAACGCCATTTCCGTCACAACACCCGCGTCAGGAATTAACCAATGAAAAAACTATCCTTCAACACCCTGCTCACAGCCCTACTTCTTTTCCCATTCTGGATGGCAACAAATGGGCTTGCGATTGAGTCCGGCGAGGCTCTCGTCGACCGCGTACTGGCTGTCGTTAACGGGCGCCCGATATTTTATGGCGACATCAAACGTAAAATTGATACCGGACCCTTGGTCGTCGTGAGTGAATACCCTGCCGGCAAAGACGCTCCAGCCCAGACAAGAGCTCTCAACGACGCGATCAATTTCGAGCTAATCATGGGCGCGGCCAAAGATCTGGATATTGAAGTCGTAGACGCGGATCTCGACCAGGAAATAAATCGCTATCTGGACGAGCAAAAAATCACAAAAGACAAACTCGCCGAATTGCTGAAAAACGAGGCCGAGACACTTGAAAATTACCGCCGGGACTTTCGCAATCAAATGGTGCTCCGCCGCTTTCAACGTCGCATTATCGCCCCATCCATTAAGGTCACCGATAAGGACGTTGAAACGTATTACCTCTCGCAATCTGCCGCCACCGCCAACGATATGATGGAGGTCAGCCTCAGACAGCTCCTCATCAAAGTCGACAGCTCGATGAGCAAAGACCTTGCGGCCGCAAAAAAATCTCTTGCTAATGATGTCTACGGAAAGATTAAAGGCGGGCTTGACTTCGTTGATGCTGTTGGCCTTTATAGCGATGACGCAAATGCCAAGAAGCCCGACTCAAAACCTATGACCATCAAACTAAAAGACCTTTCAGCGACCATGAAGTCGGCGATTGAGCCTCTACGGCCCGGCGAGAGCAGTGCACCCGTTGCTACGCCAAACGGCCTTATTATATTCCAGCTTGTTGACCGCAAACTTGGAGAAAACCGCGAGTTTGCTGGTAAGAAAGAAAAAATCGAGCAAGAGGTGCGCATGCTGGAACTCGTAAAACAAACCAATAAATGGCTTTCCGATCAGCATCAACGCATCACCATCAAAAGAATGGACGACTAACCTAGTCTTTGCGCGCCCGCCAAGCCTGTGCCAAAACAATTGCGAACACAAAAACGTCCGCAAACCACCCCGCGATGAGTGGTGGAATATCTCCACGCTTACCGAGAGCCTTAACGGCGTTTAGCACAAACCAGTAACTGATCCCGACCGAAAAGGCCATCAACACGCTTCTAGCCGTTTCCGTTGTCCGTTCAGACCGGTACCCAAACTTCAGCCCGATCAAACTGACGACAAATGCCGCCAATGGGTAAGCAAGCTTGACCTGAAGATCTACCCGGTAGGCCAGGGTATCAGACCCACTCTTCTCCCCCCTGCTGATCAACTCCTCCAGCTCCCGGATAGTCATCTCATCGGGGGTTCTCAAATCACGCATAAGTTTTTTTGGATCAAGATTTAAGCGGACTGTCATAGACTTTCGTCTCTCACTGAAATCAATGGTCCCCTCTTCACCGAAATACGTAATAAGTATGTCCTCGGCATCCCAAATATCTGATTCCGGCGAATATTTCGCGGTCGCGGCGTCAATTATCCGTTCAGGCTGAAATCCGGACCTGAAATCCACGATATTAAGCCCGACTATTCTTTGTGCCGCGATATCGTAGTCCCGGAAATTGATAATCAGATTCCCTCGGCGCTGCCAACGATTATTGCTCGCCAACTCAACGGCCTGGCCACCCTCAATCTGCACATCCTGGACGTAATGAAGAAGTTTTGACGAACTAGGGATGACTCTTTCATTAATCCAAAACGCCAGAATACTAAGCAAAAGCCCCCCGACGGCTAGCGGCATTCCTATTCTCAGAGGCCCCATACCCGCGGCACGCATCGCAGTGATCTCATTTGTCCTGCTGAGCAACACCATGCTGATCACACTGGCCAGCAGCGAGGCAATCGGCAGCGCCTGGCTTATTTGCTGCGGCAACTGATATAAATACATCTTGAGGATGAGATCTGTCGCGGGCTGATATTGAGCGAAATACTTAGTGGTTTTGTGAATGAAGTCAAAAAGGATAAAAAGAAATATGCAAAGAACCAAGGTTCCAATCACGTACCTTACATAATCTTTAAAAATATACCAAAAAAGCCGCATCGACCCAGTCAGCCCCCACGAACAGCGTTCGCTAAAAGGTAAATGTGACCTTTTTCACCACTCTTGACCTCGCCGTGAATAATAACCACTTTGCCGCGCCTCGACTCAAGCGACTGCCCAGCCGCGCTGACTCGTGTAGTATCCACAAGCATTCGGGCGCTCGAGTCAGTCAGAACTAAATACGTCCCCCCGGCGCCTGTGAACTCCACAGTTCCGGTGACCAAGACGTCATGGTTAAGGAGCCCCGCACCCGCTAAATGAACGCCGCGTATGTCTTCAAGAGGCACAGAATCAAAAACCATTGTGCCAGTAGCTGAGAACACAATCAAATCGAGACTTTCGCGAATAGTACGCTCACGTCCAGCCTCTGACCGGCTACATGACGATAAAGCAAACTGCATCATGGCCGAAATCACGATAAGCGATAATCTCACAATCCCTCCCGTCTCACCGTTAAAGGAACATTAACTATGCGCCATTTTATCATCAAACCGGGGCAAGACCATGCGTTTCAGGCAACCCAAACCAGAAAAAGATCCAAAAACGCAAAAGTGGCCTGCGAGCGTCTCCGCTCACAGGCCACTTCAAAAAAATCAATACTCTAGAGAGCCTGGTTAATTGCCAATCTCTTGCCAATAACCAAACGAATCTGATTACTTGGTTTCTAACTTCAAAGTGAAGTCAACAAACTCAATCGTTGCCAGATCTGCCGAATCACCAACGCGGAAGCCGCGCTTAAGGATACGGGTGTAACCACCGGTACGCTCCTTGAAACGACTGGCAAGGCCATCAAAAACCTTAGCGACAGCGGCGTCATCAAAGAAGAAGCTTCCAGCCTGGCGACGTGCGTGCAGATCGCCACGCTTGCCCAGAGTGATCATCTTCTCTACCAGTGAGCGAACTTCTTTGGCTTTTTGAAGCGTAGTATCAATACGCTCATGCAGCACCAATGAGGTCGCCATATTGCGAAGCATCGCCTTACGGTGTGCTGACTTACGGCCTAATTTACGGTATCCATTTAAGTGTCTCATGACATTCCTCGTCCAATTCGGATCAAAACAAATTAATCGTTATGCTGTTGAACGTCGCGTCCACGAAGTGTGCTCGGATCGAATCCATCGATCTTCATACCCAACGACAGTCCCATCTCCGCCAACAGATCCTTAATCTCATTAAGTGACTTGCGACCAAAGTTTTTGGTCTTCAGCATCTCTGCCTCAGTTTTGGTTACAAGCTCACCAATAAACTTGATATTCGCATTCTCAAGGCAGTTAGCGGCGCGAACACTTAGTTCAAGCGTACTTACTTCCTTATAGAGGTTGTCGTTCATCGCTACAGTAGCTGGAGCTGTACTTGCCGCGCGAGCCGCGTTATCTTCCTCAACCTCATCGAAGTTCACGAAGATAGTCAATTGCTCTTTAAGAATCTTAGCGGCATAAGCGAGTGCGTCATCGGGACGCTCAGCGCCATTTGTCCAGATCTCGAGAGTCAGTTTGTCGTAGTCCGTCATCTGGCCAACGCGTGCGTTGGAAACACTGTAGGACACACGGCGAACAGGTGCGAATATTGAGTCGATCGAGATCATGCCAACAGGAAGTTCTTCAGAAGAACGGTTCTCATCAGCTGAGACATAACCACGGCCAAGACGAACAACCATCTCCATATCGAGCTTGCCGTCAGTATCAAGATGTGCGATTGCCTGCTCAGGGTTCAGAATCTCAACGTCACCACTGGTCTCAATCTGACCCGCAGTCACGATGCCCTGACCATTCGCCTTAAGGCGAACAGTAGCGTCACCGGTTCCGCGGTAGCGCATGTTGACTTGTTTCAAGTTAAGAATCAAGTCAGTCACGTCTTCTTTAACGCCAGGGATAGTCGAGAACTCATGCTCAACACCATTAATACGAACCGCGACAATAGCGGCTCCATTAAGGCTGGAAAGCAAAACGCGCCGAAGCGAGTTACCAAGAGTCAATCCGTATCCACGCTCAAGAGGCTTGGCGACGAATTTTCCATAAGTATCATTACAAACCTCTGTCTCAAGGCTTTTCGGAGTAATAAGATCTTGCCAATTACGATGCATTATTCGATCTCCATCTCAAGGGGGGAACCGGGACCAACCACTGGAACCCGGTAACTCGTTTATTACTTGTTATAAAGCTCGACGATCATACGCTCTTTAACGTTCAGATGGATGTCTTCACGTGTAGGAGAGGCCATCACTTTACCAGTAAAGCCTTTATGATCGACATCAATCCACTTAATCGCAGCGCGCTTAGAGAACAATTCCATCGCGAGCGGGAAAACCGGCATAGCGCGGCTTGACTCACATACTGTCACGATATCACCAACGGAAACGTTGGCGCTTGGAATGTTCATACGCTTACCGTTAACCAGTATATGGTTATGACGGACAACCTGACGCGCTTCAGTGCGTGTACGCGCGAAGCCCATACGGTAAACAACGTTATCAAGACGATTCTCAAGATTACGGAAGAAGTTCTCGGAAACGACTCCGCGGGAGCTTGCTGCTCTGGCGAATGTAAGACGCATGGTCTTCTCAGTCAGACCGTAAACGCGGCGAACTTTTTGCTTTTCACGAAGCTGTTGACCAAACTCAGAGAGCTTTCCACGTTTTTGTCCATGCTGTCCGGGAGCATAGGAGCGACGATCGAAAGAGCAGCGTTCGGTGAAACAACGATCACCTTTGAGAAATAGCTTCAAGCCTTCACGACGGCAGAAGCGGCATACGGGACCATGATACAGGGCCATTTTTGACCTCCTTGGTTTCTTCTTAGTTCAACTCAAACACGACGACGTTTAGCGGGACGGCATCCATTATGTGGAATCGGTGTCACGTCTTTGATCATCGTCACCTTAAGACCGGCGGCTGCCAAAGCGCGAACTGCACTCTCACGACCAGATCCAGGACCTTTTACAAGAACCGCTACTGAGCGCATACCAGCGTCCATAGCGCGGCGACCCGCGTCCTCAGCAGCTACCTGAGCGGCAAACGGAGTGCTCTTACGGGAGCCTTTGAAACCTTTTCCACCAGATGTAGACCAGGTCACAACCTCACCATTCAAATCGGTAATGGTCACGATCGTGTTGTTGAATGTGGCCTGGATATGGGCCACCCCGGCAGGGTTGGCCTTCCGGGTTTTCTTCTTTTTTCCGACCGCTGCGGTCTTCACTATGGACATCTTAATCTCTCCAGTAGTTTTTATCTTCTTGGTGCCAAGCTTACAGGGTTAGACCCCTATCAGCCCGCAACAGCTTTCTTCTTATTAGCGACTGTCTTACGAGGACCCTTACGTGTACGCGCGTTCGTTTTAGAACGTTGACCGCGAACAGGAAGATTCTTACGGTGACGGAAACCGCGGTAGCAGTTCAAGTCCATCAGACGCTTAATCGAAAGTCCTACTTCCCGCTTAAGGTCACCCTCTACCAAAAGAGATGCCTCAATTACCTTACGGATCGAGTTGGTGTCAGCCTGGTTCAGGTCATTAGCGCGGATGTCGGGACTTACCCCTGCTTCCGCGATGATTCGCTGAGCCTGCCTACGGCCAATGCCGTAGATGCTGGTTAACGCAATTACGATTTTTTTGTTTCCCGGAAGGTCAACACCGGCGATACGTGCCATCTGTTACTCCAACTTAGCCTTGAGCTTGTTTATGCTTACCAACTGAACAAATCACACGCACGACACCACGACGGCGAATGACTTTACACTTATCACAAATTGGTTTTACGCTTGTTCTGACTTTCATCTCTCTACCTCACTACTTCGCACGATATGTGATACGACCACGGGACAAATCATATGGAGAAATCTCCAGTTTAACCTTATCTCCGGGAAGAATCTTAATGAAGTGCATTCGCATCTTTCCGCTGATGTGAGCTAGCACTTCATGTCCATTCTCCAGGGTTACTTTGAACATCGCGTTGGGTAAGGGTTCTTTAACGACCCCGTCAACCTCAATCACGTCTTCCTTAGCCATGCCTCTTATCTCCAAAACACAGCCCCTGAAAATTGGAGGCTGGACTATACACAAGTTTCCTGTCAAAATCAACGACTTTGTACTAATTTAGACAAGTCGAGATCGCATCCCTAAGTTCCCTGAAAATCTCGTCCGTTACACCTGCACCGTTAACCTTACAATAAAGCCCGCGCTGTCTGTAGTAATCCAAAACCGGCTCGGTTGAGCGATCGTAGACATCCAGGCGAACCGAAATGCTTTTCGCGTCGTCATCGGGACGCTGATAAAGAGAGGCTCCGCACTTATCGCAGACACCGTCTTTTTTGGGTGGGTTTGCCGACACGTGAAAGGATGTTCCACAGCTTGAGCATACCCGCCGGCCACTAAGACGCTCGACAATCGCGCTACGATCCACATCAAGATGGACGCACCCACGGACAGGATGAACCCCCTCAACGACCTGACGCAGCGTTTCGGCCTGGGTCAGGTTACGGGGGTACCCATCGAGAACAACCACTTCTTTAGGGTTAGAGCCGATCTCTTCTCTGAGAACATCAAGCAGCACATTATCAGGCACGAGTTCTCCCCGGGCCATAATATCTGCTGCCTGTTTGCCTACGGGGGTGCCCAGCTTTACATGCTTGCGCAACGCGTCACCGGTTGAGATCTTACGATACCCGACCTGGTCCGTCAGCATGTCTGCCTGAGTGCCTTTGCCGGCACCAGGAGCTCCCATAAGCACGATAATCATACGCCGCTCCTGCGAGGCC
Organism: Oligoflexales bacterium; assembly: GCA_947468665.1. GTDB lineage: Bacteria > Bdellovibrionota_B > Oligoflexia > Oligoflexales > RGVZ01 > CAMDKS01. Next base: position 23,563 of record CANILH010000002.1, read on the forward strand.
TGATAACTCCACGTTTAAGGAATCCATCATAGCGTAGTGACTGTCGATGAGCTTCAATTTGACGGAATGTTTCCAGAGCCGTGCCGACGACGATCAAAAGACTAGTTCCACCGAAGTAAAACTGAACCCCGAACTGGTCAGCGAACACGCTCGGAAGAACACATATCACTGATAAGTACAAAGCACCGGCTATTGTCAAACGACTAACGATCTTGTTGATATACTCTGAAGTCCGGGCTCCGGGACGAATACCAGGAATAAAGCCGCCATGTTTTTTCAGGCTTTCAGCTATATCATCCGCCTTGAAGGTGATGGATGTATAGAAGAACGCAAAAAACAGGATCAGCAAGACATAGACAGTATTGTAGAGCCATCCGCCCGGAATAAAGACCGCGTGAATAAAATCCGCGAACCTGGACTCTGGCGACACAGCGGCAATCGTCTGCGGAAACTGCAAAAGGGAGCTGGCGAAAATAGGAGGGATAACTCCAGCGGCGTTCAGACGGATCGGAAGATGGGTGTTCTGCCCGCCGTAAACTTTCCCGCCAACCTGCCGTTTCGCGTACTGTACCGGAACCTGGCGGACACCCTGTTCCATAAATACAACACCACCAATGACAAGCACAATTAAAACAACGATCAACAGGATACGCCCCATGTCCATCTGACTTTGAGCGTACTGAGAGTAAGTATTACCGATGACCCGGGGCAATCCCGCCACGATACCAGAAAAGATAATCAGTGACATGCCGTTACCGACGCCAAACTCAGTGATGCGCTCACCAAGCCACATGACAAAAGCGGTACCTGCGGTGAGGCTTAGGGCAGTCATAAGACGCCATGCGATGCCGCCTTCTAGGACCAACCTTCCGCCTTGAAAGCTTTGGCTTTCAAGACCTGCGGCAATCATATATCCCTGGAATACGGCCAATATCATGGTCGCGTAACGGGTATATTGATTGATCTTGCGACGGCCGGCTTCGCCCTCTTTAGACAGCTGATCCAAATAAGGAACAACGACCGTCAAAAGCTGCGCGATAATGGAGGCGGAGATGTATGGCATAACGCCGAGAGCAAAAACGCTGAATCGCTCCAGCGCACCCCCAGAAAACATGTTAAACATTCCGAAAAGATTCGCGCCTTGTGTGCGAAAAAACTCGGCAAGAGCAGGAGTATCAACGCCCGCGATCGGGATATGGACGCCAATCCGATAAACCGCGAGAAACAACAGGGTATAGAGAATCTTCTTCTGAAGGTGATTCAGCGTGCCTTCAGGAAGCTTGCTAATGCCTTGAGCCACGCTCACTTCTCCTTAGCTTCGACGCTTCCGCCTGCTTTTTCAATGGCAACTTTCGCAGAGGCGCTGACTTTTTGCACCGCTACAACTAACTTCTTTTTGAGCTCGCCATTACCAAGAATTTTCACTGGGTAGGCAGGATTGCGGAGTAAGCCTTTTTCTTTAAGTAGTTCGGGGGTCACTTTCGTGCCCGCGTCGAATTTCTCAAGAATAGACAGGCTTAACACGTTGTACTCAACGCGGAATGGGTTTGTGAAACCACGTTTAGGCAAACGACGGTAAAGAGGAGTTTGTCCACCCTCAAAACCAGCGCGTACACCTCCACCCTTACGAGCTGTCTGGCCTTTGCCACCGCGAGCGGAGGTTTTGCCGAGTCCACTGCCGGGACCGCGTCCAAGACGTTTTTTCTTCACATTGGAACCATGAGCTGGGCTCAGGTTTCCAAGATGCTTCATCTCAGGAGTTTTTGTTGTTGTCGTTGTTGTCATAGTATTCACCTTTTATATCGAGATCTCGATCTCACGCCTTGAGTTGGTAGGTAACAAGGTGACGGACCTTGTTGATCATTCCGCGGATACAGTTGTTATCCTTGTGCGTCTTTATCTTGCCGGGGCGACCGAGTCCGAGGCTTATAACCACAAGACGGTTCGCTTCTGATTGACCTATGAGGCTCCGCTTCTGCGTTACAACGATCTGGCTCATAATTTCACTCCTATCTACTCCCCGCGGTTTTCGGGCGGGGGCAATTAATTACTTCTTGGTAGCCGCTGTTTTCGCGGCGTCGGTCTTTTTAGCGGCTAATTTCTTTTTCTTCTTATTGGATCCGCGGACCTGGAGGACTTCTGCCAGAGTCTTGCCGCGAGCGGCCGCGTAGTCATCAGGAGACACCAACTGAGTCAGACCGTCGACTGTTGCGCGCACAACGGAATGATAGTTCTTCGTTCCGTGAACCTTACAAACGATATCCTGGATTCCAGCCAGCTCACAGATAATGCGAACGGCACCGCCGGCGATCGTTCCTGTTCCCTTTTTCGCGGGAAACATCAGCACTTTAGCGGCGCCGAACTTACCCGTCACGTCAAAAGGAATAGTTCCCTCAAGAAAAACAACTTTAACCAGGTTCTTCTTCGCCTGATCAGCGCCTTTTTTGATTGCGTCCGGCACTTCCCCAGCTTTGCCGAGACCGAAACCAACGCGTCCCTTACCATCACCCACTACAACAAGAGCAGAAAAGCTGAAGCGACGTCCACCTTTAACAACTTTAGCTACGCGCGCTATATGCACTACGCGGTCTTGAAAGCCATCGCCTTCTTGCTGGTCATTTCGTTTGAAATCTTTTTTTTCTCTTTGTTCGTTAGCCACGAGAGTTCTCCCCGATCTATTCTTCAGTTGTTTGGAGTCGAATTAGAAGTCAAGTCCACCTTCACGCGCGCCAGCGGCCAAAGCAGCTACGCGACCGTGATACATGTAACCATTCTTGTCAAAAACAACAGCCTCGATCTTCGCAGCCTTACACTTCGCGGCCAGATCTTTGCCGATTTTCGTGCAGACCTCTTTATTCGCGCGGCTACCAATCTCATAGGAGTTGATCGCGACCAGGGTTTTACCGGTGCTATCATCAATCACCTGAGCGGTAATGTGGCGGGCCGAGCGAAACACCGATAAACGGGGACGCGCGGTCGTACCAGAGACCTTTTTGCGGATACGGAGCTTACGACGGAAGCGAAGCTCATTCTTCTTTGCGACTTTATTTCCCATGGATTCCTCAATCTATACAGCAGGACGATAGTAGTTATTACTTCTTACCAGCTGCTTTACCAACTTTAGTTTTGATGACTTCTTCGGAATAACGAATACCTTTGCCGTGGTAAGGCTCAGGTGGACGAATTCCGCGAATTGACGCGGCCATTTGACCGACGACTTCTTTCTCAGCACCAGAAACGCTGATGTTGACTACTTTATCAACTTTCAGCTCAATGCCTTCTGGCGCTTTCACTTCTACCGGGTGGCTGTAGCCAACGTTAAGAGTGATGTTTTTGCCGCTCTGAGCGGCTTTATAGCCTACGCCAACAAGCGTCAGGTTTTTAGTGAACCCCTGGGTTACACCGATAACCATGTTTGAGATCAAAGTGCGAGTCAGCCCGTGAAATTTCGCGTCTTCTTTACCGGCTGTTTTAGGCACAACCTTTACGGCGCCACCTTCTACAACAGCGTTCATGGAGTGGTGAATTACACGTTCAACTGCGCCCTTAGGACCTTTAACTTTGACAGTCTGACCATTCACGGAGACTTCAACGCCCTTAACGACTTCAATAGGTTTTTTTCCAATACGAGACATTTATTGCTCCTTCGTCAATCAGTAGACTGAACACATCAGCTCGCCACCGAGGTTGAGTTGACGAGCTTCACGGTCAGCCATCACACCCTTCGGAGTCGAGAGAATCGCCACGCCCAGGCCATTCTTAACATATGGAATTTTCTCCGCACCGACGTAAACGCGGTGACTTGGAGTACTGACCCGGGAAATGCTGCGTATAGCGCCTTTTCCGTCTTCAGCGTACTTCAAAGCGATTTTGATCACGCCTTGCTTACGATCTCGTATGCATTTGTAGTTCTTGATAAATCCCTCATCCTTAAGAATGTGGGTCACAGCGATTTTAACCATAGAAGCTGGTATGGATACCACTTCATGGTTAGCCTTCTGTGCGTTACGAATCCTTGTTAAGAGATCCGCGATGGGGTCATTTGGGCGCATTTTTTATTTCTCCAAAAATCTTGAAGTCGTTTTATCGACGATGGTGTTACCAAGAAGCTTTTTTAACACCAGGCAACAACCCTTTGAGAGCCATAGTGCGGAAGCAAATCCGGCAAACGCCGAACTTACGATAAACCGCTTTAGGGCGCCCACAGTTCATGCAACGGGTATAAGCCCGGCTGGAAAATTTCGGCGTCTTGTTCGCTTTTTCTATCATGGCTTTAGTTGCCATTGTGAACTCCTATCCTCTGGGTCCTGATTACTTACGGAACGGAAAATTAAATTTATCGAGTAAGGCCTTTGCGTGGGTATCACTCGCTGAATTAGTCACGATTGTGATGCCCATGCCCCGGACTTTATCAACTTTGTCATAGTCGATCTCTGGGAAAATGATCTGCTCTTTGATCCCAACTGTGTAGTTGCCGCGACCATCAAACGCTTTATGAGTAAAGCCTTTGAAATCACGAACACGCGGAACAGATACGTTGATAAAACGGTCCAGGAACTCATACATGCGCGCGCGGCGAAGAGTTACAGAACAACCGATTGGAGCTCCCTCACGAAGCTTAAAGGTAGCGATGCTCTTCTTAGCACGAGTCGTGATTGGCTTCTGGCCGGTAATCGCGGTAAGTTCGACGATGGCTGCTTCCAGAGTTTTGATATTCTGGGTAGCGTCACCTTGGCCGATGTTTACTACGATCTTCTGTAGTTTTGGAACCTGCATGACATTCTCGAGTCCGAGCTCTTTTACAAGAGCGGCGCGAATCTCGGTCTCATACTGTTTTTGTAATCTTGGCATATTCATTGTTGTTCTCTCTTTCGAACAATCTTAATTGTAAATTAAAGTACTTCAGGGGCAAGGGACGCAATGCGACCAAATCCCGACAACCGAACTTCACGAGCTACTGGCCCAAATATACGGGTTCCAACAGGCTCATTATCTTTGCCTTTGATAAGTACTGCCGCGTTCTGATCAAAGCGGATCGTAGACCCATCTTTGCGCATGATTTCCTTCGTAGTACGGACCACGACTGCCTTGTGCACGGTGCCTTTGGCTACCTTGCTGTTGGCGACCGCTTCTTTGACCGAGACTACGATGATATCACCGACGGAGGCATACTTCTTTTTACTCCCACCCAGGACTTTGAAGCATTTCAGCCTCTTCGCTCCTGAGTTGTCCCCTGCCGTGAGGACTGTTTCCATCTGGATCATTTCGTTCGCTCCTGTAAGTTTCGCGCTTGCTCAATACAAGCACCCAATCGAACTTAAATTACGCCTTACGTACAACACGTACCAAGGTGAATTTCTTCTTAGCGCTCATCGGGCGTGATGGGCGTACGATAACTTCGTCACCAACATGTGTCTGGTTCGTGTCATCGTGAAACATAAGCTTTGTGCGGCGACGAAGATATTTGCCTGCCACAGGGTGCTTAACAACACGCTCAACCACGCCAACGCGTGATTTTGTCATCTTGTCGCTGGTAACAACGCAGCGAATTTCTTTAACTGTTTTTGGTGTTTCGGATGCCTGGCTCATTATTGCCTCTTAAATCGGTGTTACTTACTTTTTCGTCGCCGTTACGGTTTTCTTCTCGATGCCGACTGTGAGCAGACGCGCTAGAGTTTTACGCATATTGCGCGCCTGGGTCTTTGCCTGTGGACCGGCGTTATACACGTCCATACGCAAGCCTACAAGCTCTTTGCGCAGGTTTTTCACGGTATCACCGATCTTTTTTGCGTCGAATGCCCTGATCTCTTTTACATTTAACTTATTAAAATCCATTGCTTAACCCCACGGATCATCTTGTCTTGTGATGAGTTTTGTTTTGATATTCAGTTTGGCTGCCGCAAGACCCAAGGCCTCGGCTGCCACGGCCCTGTCAACGCCTGCCATTTCGTAAAGAATTTTGCCTGGCTTAATGACAGCGATGTAGTACTCAACGCCACCCTTACCGGAGCCCATTCGGGTCTCAGCAGGTTTCTTGGTAATAGGCTTATCAGGGAAAATCTTAATCAGAACTTCGCCGCCACGCTTAATGTGACGAGTCATAGCGACACGGGCGGCCTCGATCTGACGAGCTGTAACTTTGCCAGATTCCATAGCCATCAGGCCAAAATCACCTTTGGTCAGCTCAGTGCCGCCTTTGGCTTTGCCTTTGATGCGTCCTTTGTGGGACTTCCGGTATTTCATTCTCTTAGGGGCTAGCATCTTTGCTTTCCTCTCAGTTCAGTGAATAAATCAGTTAGTAAGAATGTCGCCCTTGAAGATCCACACTTTTACGCCGGTAAGGCCGTATGTTGTGTAAGCTTCAGCGGTCGAGTAGTCAATGTCGGCCCGGATCGTGTGCAGGGGCACCCGACCTTCCATGTAGCGCTCAGTACGTGACATCTCCGCACCACCAAGACGTCCGGAAAGGCTGACTTTGATGCCCTTCGCTCCGGCTTTCATGGTTTGGCCCATCGCCTTTTTCATAGCGCGACGGAAAGAAACACGCTTCTCAAGCTGTTGGCGAATACTTTCGGCTACAAGCTTCGCGTCAAGATCCGGTTTCTTAACCTCAAATACGTTAAGAGTTGGATCGCCTGATTTGATGCCGCACGCCGCGATAAGCTCTTTTTTAAGATCATCAGCGCCCGCGCCTTTTTTACCGATGATAATACCGGGGCGGCTTGAGTGGATGTTGATTTTCAAGTTCCGAGCAGCACGCTCGATCTCGACGTTGGCAACACCAGCTGACTCGAATTTTTTGTTAATGAACTCACGGATCTTAATGTCTTCACGGAGAAGCTCTTTGTAATTATTATCCGCATACCAACGAGACGACCACGTACGAGTGATGCCTAACCTGAATCCAACTGGATGAACTTTCTGTCCCACGCCTTCTGACCTCTTTTCTTTCTTAAGTTAAATCAGACTTCCTTGACACGCAGGGTAACATGCGACATCCGCTTCTTAATCGGTGTCGCGCGACCTTGGGCGCGAGGCATAAAGCGCCGGAGGGCCGGCCCCATATCTACAGTCACTTCCGCGATATGTAGACGATCCACATCAATTGTCGCAACGTCTGACGCGTTACTAATTGCTGACTTTAGCACCTTGGACAAAATGCGCGCGCCTTTTTTATTGGTGAGCTGCAGAGTATCCATCGCGCTCTGCACTTGTTTGCCGCGAACCAAGTCCGCTACAAGGCGCATTTTGCGTGGTGTGATTCGAACATTTTTGAGTACTGCCTGATACATTCTAATCTGCCTTTCCCCAATTATCCTGGTGCTTTAACGGCTTTAGTTGCTTTGGCGCCTTTTTTGTCGTCGCCGTGACCATGGAAGGTACGGGTCGGAGCAAATTCACCAAATTTATGACCAACCATATGTTCGCTAACTGGGATAGTTATGAACTTATTGCCGTTATGCACGGCAAAGGTCACGCCAACAAATTCCGGAAGAATCGTAGAGCGACGGCTCCACATTTTAACAGGCTTCTTGTCTTTCTTGCCCTGTTCAGCCTTTTTGAACAGGTAAGAGTCCACAAACGGACCTTTTTTAAGTGAACGAGCCACGCGCGTGTCCTCCTTTTATTTCTGACGACGATCGCGAATGATATTTTTCGCGGTACGTTTGTTCTTACGTGTTTTATAACCCTTAGTTGGCTGTGCCCATGGAGACACTGGGTGCTTACCACCCTTACCACGACCCTCACCACCACCGTGCGGATGGTCGACTGGGTTCATTGTACAACCGCGGACAGTCGGGCGAATACCAAGCCAGCGGCTACGGCCGGCTTTACCGATTGTCACGTTGAAGTGGTCTTTATTACCAACCTGACCAATGGACGCGAAGCAGTTCTCAGGAACGCGGCGCATCTCACCACTTGGCATACGAAGCTGAGCGAAACCGTCGAGACGACCCATCAACTGAGCGAATACGCCCGCTGAACGAGCCATCTGACCGCCTTTGCCAGGACGCATCTCGATGTTATGAACGAATGTACCGACAGGTACATTGCTTAATGGCATCGCATTACCAATTTTAACGTCGGCGGTCTTGGAGCTAACGACTTCATCACCCTTCGAAAGTCCCTCTGGACAAAGGATATACCGGCGCTCGCCGTCTTTGTAGAGGATACGCGCGATGAAGGCGCTGCGGTTTGGATCGTACTCAACGTACTCAACCTTACCGGCAACATCGAGCTTGTCACGGCGCCAGTCAATCATACGATAGTGACGACGAGCTCCGCCGCCCTGGTGACGGACCGTGATACGACCGGTGTTGTTACGACCGGAGTGTTCGGTCATACGCTCAAGCGCCTGAGCAAGCGGCTTAACTTTATCGAGCTTGGAGTAGTCGACAACGGAAGCGCCACGGCGACCTGGGGTTGTTGGTTTATATTGCTTGATAGCCATCTCTGGTTTCCTTATCAGCTACAGGCTTCTGTTTATTGATCTTCAAACAAAGGAAGTTTCGCGCCTTCTACAAGCGTCACAACTGCCTTCTTCGTCTTGCTCGTCATCGAAACATGATTGCCCTTACGGACTATCTTTCCGCGAGTGATCAACGTCTGGATTTTAGTGGTCTTGACTCCATATACTGACTCAAGAGCCTTGCGAACATCATCCTTCGTTGCGCGAAGATCTACCTTGAATGTGTACTGCTTGAGGTTCTCACGAACCAGAGTACTTTTCTCAGACAGAACCGGCTTTGAGAGAATTTGAAACGGATTCATTACTTGCCCCCTTGAAAGCGCTGCTGAAGAGCACTCAGTCCAGTCTCGCTGATGACGAAGTTTTCATAACGAAGCACATGCTCCGCGTTTACTTCTGATGGAGCAACGCAGGCCGCCCCATGAATATTGCGCGTCGCGCGGAACAGAATATCGTCTTTTCGCTCATCAAGAACAAGAGCCTTCTCAGCCTTAAGGGCCTTGAGAAGCTTGATAACGTGCTTTGTGCTTGGCTTGCCGGAGACTTTGAAATCATCGACAATAATCAGACGGCTGTGGCGGAGCTTATCGCTAAGAGCGACAGCCAAAGCTGTTTGCTTGGTGCGGGCGTTGATCTTCTCATTGTAATCACGAGGCTGTGGACCATGAGCCACACCGCCGCCTGGATTCAGGGGTGAGCGGGTTGAGCCTTGACGGGCCTCGCCAGTGCCTTTTTGTTTGAATGGCTTTTTACCGCCGCCGGAAACCATCGCTTTTGTTTTGGTGGCGTGTGTTCCCTGACGACGATTCGCCTGGTATGCCTTCACGACAAGGTGAAGAACATGCTCATTCATTTCGACGCCGAAAATATCGCTTGATAGCGCGACTTTTTTAACGGCTTTACCTTGAATGTCTTTTACTTGGATTTCCATTTGATTTCCCATTTATTACCTGCCTTAAGCGTCGCTGATCAAACTTTGATCGATGGGTTAATGAAAAGGTAACCGTTACGGTGTCCCGGTACGGCTCCAGTCAACGCGATCAGGCTGTTTTCCTGGTCAACATCCACAACGCGGAGGTTTTGAATCGTGACTTGCTCAACGCCGTAGTGACCTGGGACTGGTTTACCCCTGAATACACGACCTGGAGTTGTGCGCGTTCCAAGGGAGCCCGGGCTGCGGTGGAAGCGGGAACCGTGAGACCAACGACCAACCGCTGTATCCCAACGCTTTACAGAACCAGTGAAACCCCGGCCTTTTGTTATGCCGGTTACGTCAACAGCAGTAACGCCGTTGAGGAGATCGGTGGTCAATGTCGAACCAAGCTCAGCTGTGACAGGAGCGTCGGTGCGGAATTCCCTGAACGTCGTGAAGTTCTCTTTAACGTTCACCTTACGCATACGGCCAATGTCTGGCTTAGCGAGGTTTTTTTCTTTAGTTTCTTTGTATCCGACTTGGTACGCGTCGTATCCGTCGCGCTCTTTAGTCAGAACTTTTGTTATTTTTTGGTTTTCAATCTGGAGCAGAGTGACAGCAATCATCTGGCCGTTTTTATCGACCATGCGTGTCATTCCGATCTTTTTAGCTACCAATCCTGTTGGAGTAGTCATTTCTCAGACCTGCTTTCTACTGGGTTAACGGGGGCAAGGGCCTCTGCGTTTAACTTACTTCTTCGCGATAAGCTTGATGTCAACATCAACACCGGAAGCGAGATCGAGCTTCATAAGCGCGTCAATTGTCTGTTGTTTGGCGTCAAGAATATCGAGCATACGTTTATGGGTACGGATTTCGAACTGTTCACGGCTCTTCTTATCCACGTGTGGACTACGAAGAACGGTATAACGGCTGATCGCCGTCGGCAACGGAATCGGTCCCGCGACGCGGGCGCCTGTGCGCTTTGCGCGCTCAACGATATCAGCCGCCGCATTGTCGATCAATTTGTGGTCGTAGCCACGTAAACGGATTCTAATGTTTTGATTTTCCATGTTTTTAGACCCTGAAATGGTTAATTCAAACACTGATTCAAAGACTGGGCCATTAAATGACTCAACAGAGAACCTAACTCATTCTTTTTCCAGGGTAGCCGCGCTAACGGAGCTTGCGCGATAAGATTGGCAGAGGCTTGGCAAAGCAGGCGTGCCTGAAAATAGAGAGCCGTATGTATCCTCAGACACCCTTTAGTGTCAAGGACTTTTGAGGCATTTTAATTTCATCTGAAAATAAAAATTAGATTTTGTCAGGCAGCTATGCCGTTATACCAACGCGCGCGAGCCATGCGCTCGACTTCCTCGGCATCATGAAGAATCCCGTGACCTTTGCTCCAGGCCTCGGGAGCGGCTGCCGCACGAAGCAAAAAGTCCAATAAATGTAGATGCCTGCGGAGGATTCTTGAGGTTCTGTGGGGCAATAAAGGATTAAAGATGCCCAAGGCGGAAAACAGCTGACGGGGATTTTTTTTGATCCAGAGCCAGGATCCGAGCTCCAAAGTTAATGGAATAAAAGTCGAACCTTGCGCCTCTCGCCTGCGATCATACAGGTAATCCCACAAATCACCGTGCGTAGTATAGCTCCCTGACTGCGGCTCAACATTATAAATATGATGTGGATAGACCCGGTCAAGGAGGTGGGTAAGCTGAAATATCTCACGGAGATTCGGGAATGGCTGCTTTGTTCTGGCATATGGAAACCAAAGCCTGTCGACCGCACCAAAACCGCTGTGGACATCAAGGGCTACAACTGACGTAGATTTTGCGAAGTTTTCCTCAAAATAGGAGATCATCGCTTTAGCCTCGATCTCCATACCGGAGCCTTCAACCCCTCGAAACCACGGAAGGTGATTAGAGATTCTGTGCCCTGCGGCGATACTAATACCACTTTTGTGATCGGCCTCGATCGGGGCGTTTCGCATCAAATCGACACCATTGCCATTAGAACGGCGCCCCAGATACATGCCCACGGGATTAATGATTGGAATGACTGAAAAGCGAACCCGAGAAAGAAGAGCTTTAGTGGATGGGTCCCAATGGGCCATATTTGTTAATGTTTTAAGGTATGAAATAACGACGCGGGTGCCTATGCGCTCAAGTCCATGAACTCCGGCCGTGAGAAAAAACACAGGTGCTTTAGGGTCCTGACTCCCAAATTCAATGGCCAGGACCGGAAGGGATAGATCCTTGTGCCGCACCATAGTGAGTTCCTGAACCCTGACAAGACCCTTTGCTCCATGTGACGCAAGTCGTTGAACCTCAATAAGTTCTGGTAGATGCACGAGAAGCGATCTTGTGTTGCCGCCGGCCATTTTATCAAATTCTCCTATTTTTCAGCCCAAGATGGGGCGATGCCAGAATGCCCTTCCTCTTATTGTAATGCTCACCGCATGAAAACTCCAAACCCCTTGCAGCTCAGCAGCTTCAAGGGGTTTGGTTCGAATTTAAATAGCTAGGGGAAAGCCTTAGTTTACCTGATACTTACGGTTATACGTCGGAGACATCTTAGAGACGTCCAAAATGACAAATAAATCCCCGCAGTTAAAATCCAGGTCAATGGCCGGGTCACCCGTGATCACAGCGCCAGCCCGGATATAAGACCTCAAGAGCGCGGGAACCATCTGGCGGGACGCGTCAGTATGCTCTACAAACTTCGCGCGCTCGTAGAAATTATCAATTTTAAAATCATCAAGGGCCCGGACGTTAAATGACAAATCAACAGCTCCGTCAGCGACGAGGCTGTTATACACAGCCGTTAACTCCTCGGGATCAACAGTCTTTACACTACCCATCCCAAACAGCCAGCGCGAGCCGCTAGTAGTTAGATAGGCAATGATTCCGCGCCAAAGCAGCGTAATAACGGCTCCATTGCGATAATCTTTATGTATACAGGCGCGACTCAATTCAACTTTTCCGCCTGGGCGGGAAAGTAGTTCAGAAATCTCGAACTCGGTTTTAGAGTAGAAATCACTCGTGCGCTCACCGGATATAAGACGATAAGTACCCACGATCTTATTGATGCGGTTATCCACGATAGCCAGGTGATCAGCGTGGGTATCAAAACGGTCACGGTCAATACCAAATGGAAGGCGTTTATTCATATATTCACGGTGAAAAACTTCGTAACGTAGCGTCATGACTTGCCAAAGCTCCCGCTTTGACTCGATTGTTTTGACCGTGAAATGGCCGCGAGTAAAGCTGACAGGAACGCGTTTGCTAAAGTCTTTTTGAGCTGGATTCATCCAGCCAAGACTTTGCTTCATACCCTCTACGGCACGTGCTGTATAACTAATCATATTCCCCTCCGGCAGGCGGTTAGATACCTTAAGAGCGACTCCCTATCAATAGAACAATGTAAGATATTCTAGGGGACTTTTATTAATGTGGCATTAAGCGCCCGAAAATTTTCGCGCTCATGTGGCTGGGATGGTCGGGGGAGAGTGTCTTGATTCAATACATTTTGCCCTATGGCGAGCATAATGTAGCTCGCGGCACCTAATATAAATCATTTAATTACAGGATGTTACACGTTGGCCCGGGCCTTGCTTAGATGTTCCGTGACTGGCCTTGTTCCTACCTTCCGGACCCGCCAAAACCTCGGAGCTGACCCTGAATATGATGATGACCGCCGCCAAAATTGTTGTAGATGTCGAACTGGATGATGAAACTCTCAGTGAGATTGAGATGCTGAGGACCATGCGTCTTAAGCATTATGAGAAAATGGTTCAAAACCCTGAAGAGGCGCTTGAAACCCTCAAGCGGGCCGGTCTTAAAGAAGAAAGCACGCCGGCCCAGGTTGCGGCGAATGCCTATGCCAAAGTTTCCGAGTTGAGAAACCGACTTTCTAATCGCCAGATGGTCTACGAGGACGAATTGTCCCTATATGTCGAATCATTAGACGCCACCGAATACCAGTCAACTGACGAGTCAACTGACGAGTCAACTGACGGCTCAACCCACGACTGAATTCAAGGAAGTGTTAGTATCTCAACTGACCCGTCGCCACGGATCGCGATGGTATGCTCGAACTGAGCGGAGAGGCTGCGGTCAACCGTTACCGCCGTCCACTTGTCCTTGAGAATTTTGCAGCGGTAATCACCAGAGTTGATCATTGGCTCAATAGTAAACGTCATCCCAGGCTCAATACGAACCCCTTTGCCAGCCTCGCCGTAATGAGGAACCTGAGGGTCTTCATGAAAAATCTTACCGATGCCATGCCCAACAAAATCACGGACAACTGAAAATCCATTCTTCTCAGCGTACTCCTGAATGGCGTGGCCAATATCACCAATGCGCGCCCCAACGCGGACTTTTGAGATGCCAATCTCAAGGCACTCCTCGGTGACCTTTACAAGCTTACGGGCAGTCGCCGAAATATGATTTCCGACAAAAAACGTTTTTGACGCGTCACCATGATAACCTTCAACGATTGGCGTGACGTCAATATTAATGATGTCACCTTCCTTAAGGATATGCCGGGGGTCAGGAATCCCGTGACAGACGACCTCATTGACAGAGGTGCAGATACTTTTGGGGAAACCACGGTAGTTAAGCGGAGCGCAGATAGCTCCACGACTCACGGTAAAATCATGACAGATGTCATTAAGCTCCTGGGTCGATACTCCCACGCGTATATGCTTTTCAATCATGGCGAGAGTCTCAGCGGCAAGCTTGCCGGCCGTTCGCATGGCGTTAATTTCGTGGTCAGATTTTAAAATAATCACAAAACATCCTTTTTAAAAAGCCTCAACAGGGCGGAAAGTCAGCAGGCCATCAATCAACGGCGATGCGGCGAAACCAGTCCGGATCAAGGGCATTGATCTTAGCAGGCACTGGTGTGCCATGACCTGTCACACAAAACTGATGGGCCATCACCAGGGTCCACGGTTCAACCTCAAACCATCTCTCGTGAACTTTACGCAAAAGTGAGAAATCGGGCGTCGACTGAGTCAAAGTCATGGAGTAAGCATCCAACAATTCGTCGAGGGACTTATCACTGCCTACGTTAAAAGGAAAGCGGGCCTTTGCGTCAAAAATAGTTTTTGTCGCGCTCGAATGGGCCAGCGACCTGAGATCCTCGGATATCCAGGGAATAAAAGTACTGACCAAAGCCGCGTCAAATGTCGCGCCAGGCACACCAGGATCCTCAAACCGCGTTTCGATACCAAGGGAGGCCATTGAGTCGCCGATTATTTTCTCCATCAAATCCTGCTTTCCGCTAAGGCGCGCGATTCTCAATATCGCCGGCTTCTCGCCGCCTTTCGCCCGAGGTAGGCCGATATGCGGTTGATTAAAACCCGCCTGCTCAAATATTTTCCCCGCGGCGTCTAAGCTATAGGGCCGCACAAGAGCCTTCGGACTGTAGCCCGGATGGGCTCGGAGAATTGGGGCCGAGATGAGAGAACCGATATCGCCAGCGGCGGTTCGAAGAATCTCCCCCCTGGGTGTTGCCATGGTAAGAGCCTGCCTTAAGGCCGGAGTTGCCGCCAGGGGTGAGGCGGGGTTCCAAATGATGGCTGTCACCAAGGGAACATCGAGTCTTGAGGGACAAGACAACGTGTCAATAGAGGTCGACGTCGCCTTTGTTACCCTGGACGCCATAGAAAATGAAAGACTGTGATCAGAACCCGTTATCGGCTCCCCAGAGGCGGCCACGCGAATTTTGTCATATTTTGCCGTGTACCCTTTATTCAATGTCAGCTCAAACCCTCCCGGCGAGGGCGTCAAAGCATAGAGCCCGGCGCAGTCCCAGTGGCCGGCGGTCATTCGCGAAAAACTAATCCCGGATAACACATAAGGTCCGAATTTTGGCTTCGATGCCCACTCAATTTTAGCTCCAAGGGGGCCTGATGCGGCGATTATCACATTCGCGGGGATCGTGACTCCCAGCCTGTCGTGAACAATGGATTTCAAATTTTCTTTTAGCCAGACAGCGAGACCCTCGCCATCAACCGGACTTCCGCCCCACCACTTCAAACCTGGCCGTAGATTAAACGTCCACGTTTCTCCAGAGCTCGAATGTTCCACGGAGGGCGGCTGTTTCAATAGCAGGGGCGCATTTTTCAGGTGATCGCCCTCAAGCCGCAAGACCGCGGGACAGGCAAGTCGCCCCATAATCGGGTCATCACCAAGCCATGATGGAATGGGGGACGAAATATTAACCTGGGCTGCAGGCAGCCAGCCAGTCACGTCAAGTGTCGTGGCGACAACCGGGCTGGTGACTAAGGTTAGGGACCAAACCGCGATTTGAGCGACCGTGACTGAAAGCGAACTTTTGGTGACAGGATCCATGGGTTTTCCAGTAACTGTATGGAATCATAATTAGCCAAATTAATTGGTATATTCTATCATTACAAGCGGGTGGACTGTAAACCCGGGTGAAGTAGTTTTTGGAGTCTTATGAGTTCTTTTGATGTCATCATAATTGGGCGCGGCATAACGGGACTAAGCGCGGCGTGGCATCTTTATAGGCATGGCATTAGGAAAATCTGCCTGATTGCACCCAAGATTTCGCCCGAAACGACTGCCACTCTTGGCCCAGGTTACGCTTCTGTGTCGCTACACGATAATATCTCGCGAGCGGTGCATGGACAGGGATCTGAGGTCGCACATGCTATCTTGAACTTGAATAGAACAGGGTTCTCCGGACTGCTTGATTTTGCCCGCGAGAGGAACATCTTTCATCAAGTAGGTCAGGTCAGTCGCTTTGCCGATTCAGATCTTGAGGCTAAAGAAATGACAAAGGCGGTTGCATGGCTTGTGGCAAATGGATTCCCCGCTTCCATTGAGAAAAACCAGAATCGGCTGGTTCAACGCGACGGAGCGGCGGCCGCCAGTCTTGATATCTCTCTGACACTCAAATTCCTTGAAAAAGAATCCAAGGCAGCGGTCCGGTCCAATTCCGTCAAAGCGATCAAATCTAATTCAAATGGCGTAGATGTTTCATTGGAGGACGACACCATAGTCTCAGGTGAAATGGTTATTGCCGCCTGTCACAGGGGCATCAAAGAGCTCATTCCTGAAATGGAACATACTCTTGTTAATCACGCCGATCAGTGGATGGAATTTGAGGTCACTAAGGGGACACTACCCCTTGCCCCTGGTGACCTTACGTTTACAGCCCACAGTCACTTTTGGATGAGCTGCGCGACGCAAAATACTTTAAGAGCGGGAGGAGCCAGATTTCTGCGCAAATGGGCCGGCATCGAGGCAGAGTCAGCGCCTGTCATGGGGAACATAACTAACGCGGTGAAAACCAAAATTGAGGAATTATTTAAAACCGAAGGAGTTAAGCTGTCTGACCCGGTCAAAGCATCCGGCATCCTTGATATCAGAGCCTGTGACGAGATCCCTATTATTGGGCCCATGTTTGGGGACTCAAGAATACTCTTGGCAAGCGGCTATATGGGGTCTGGTCTGACTCTGGGGTTCGCGGCGGGTCAGGGACTTGCCGAATTTGTCGACGCAGGGAAATCCAAGGTCATTCCGAGCCTGTTTCACCCAAACCGTTTACGGAGCCTCACCGAAACCGACTGAGGCCATGCTATCCGGATGAAGCGGGTGCTCGGCGATTTTAAACTCTTCTACTATATTTCCGCCGATGAGATGCTCATCTACAATTCGCTGACAGACCTCTGGCGTAACACTTCGGTACCATACGCCCTCGGGATAAACCACGGCGACTGGACCCTCCCGGCAAATCCTGAGACAGCCGACTTTTGTTCTGTAGATTCCCGCGGCAATAGATTCCTCAGTACGGGTGATCTTCTTAAGGTGTTCCCAAGTTTTCATGCCGTCCTCAGCGGAGCAGCATTTCTCGCCAATACAAAGGAAAATATGCCGCTTAACCCGGTTAATCCCAAGTTTCTCGATAATTTTATTCATCTCTGGCGTGCTGTTAGCCATGAATAGTGCCACCCACAAGAGATCGCCTATCGGCCAGTCGCTTTTCGACTGTCTTGCAAACGGAAGAAAGAGAAAACACTTTCTTGCCGCTGGCGCGAGCTTTCTCTAACCGCTTTGGCAACACATCATCCAGGACAACAAGTAACTCGTCGGTTGTTCCCGCCTTTGAAAGCCAATCCTCCACCCGCGAGTAATCGTCCCGGGAGAGAAAATGCCCATTCCCAAGCATCTCGACTATGTATTGAGCCACAAGTCCGCATGGCGTCATGCTATTGATATCGATTATGCTCATGGAGCTTTTGAACCTTTCAAAATACCCTCGAGTTGAGTCTGCATTTCCTGAACTTTCAAGTCGAGAGCCCTGCTCGTCTCAGACATCCGCCTGACCTCATGCAAATGATCATGAATCCGCAAAAAATTCGCGGCTCTGACGGGCAGACTAGTCACATGCTCGGGGTCCACAATATCAAAATACCAGTTCCCTTCAACCGCCCATCGTAAAAGCTCTCTTTGTATGGTCGCTCCGACTACGCCGAAAATAAGGGCAGGTGCCGGAATACCGTGGGTCCTGGGAATTCGCGCACTTAGGCTTTTTACCCAAATCGGAAACTGCTCTTCATCCATGCCCTCTGCCGAAATGATAAGCAGGTCACAGGGAGAAGCCGCTGAGTCGTCTAGTGATTTAAGTGACACCATCTCGACTTGAACAAGTTGTCTTAGCTGCTGATCAAGAGCGGCCGAGGCGGCACTGATGAATCCGGGTGTGGCGTTCCACGAACACACGCGCATTCTTCGCCCAGGAAAAAGGAACTGAGTTGTCACGTGGGGTACCACCGTATTGCTGTGTTAATATAATTCTAGCACAAATTTCTTGGAGAGTCGGAAGGCATGACAAAGACCACATTTAAAATCACGGCCACAGCTCCAACCCGCGTAGATCTAGCCGGGGGCACGCTTGATCTGTGGCCGATCCACAACCTCCTCGATCGCAAGGCCACTGTCAACGTAGCCGTCAATCTCGAAGCGACGGTGACAGTAGTTCCATCCAATGACAGATTATTTCATTTCATCAGTGAAGACCAAAATATCAAAGATTCGGGGGATCTCGCCGCGGTGACCCGTTCATCAAAGCTTTATTTGTTTGGGCTGCTCTTAAGTGCTTTCTGGAATAAAGACCTGCCACCAATCACCGTCACCACAAAAGCAAAATCTCCTGCCGGTGCCGGACTTGGCGGCTCAAGCTGTCTTGCGGTCGCTTTTTGCAGGGCTATCGCCGAGGCCCGTAAACAATTTGATAGAGCCTACGTCATCCCCACAGAGGAAATCATTGTCCGCACAGCTCAGGATGTGGAGTCTCGCGTGATCCACGCCCCGACCGGAGTTCAAGACTACTGGGGCGGCATGCGTGGTGGAATCAATATCCTTGAGTATCCATTTGGACATACAACCGTAACGACTTTGCCTGGCAAGTTCTGGACCGGGGAAGACTACACGCTTATGTGCTGTTACAGTGGAAAATCGCGGGCCAGCGCCATCAACAACTGGGAAATATTCAAACGCCTTTTTGATGGCGATAAGCCTCTTCTAGATAAAATCGCGGCGATTGGTAACGAGGCTGCTGACTGCGCGGAGGCCGTCCTGAAAGGCAACTGGAAGGACGCGATGGAGGCATCACTTCGTGAGTGGAAACTTCGAACGGCTCTTTGGCCGGCAATCGAGACACCTGAAACCAAAAAAATCGACCTCGCCGCCAAAGAAGCCGGAGCAATGTTTACCCGGGTCGGCGGAGCAGGCGGCGGAGGCGTCATGGGAGTCATCTGCCCAAGAGAGCGCGTATCGACTGTCAGCAAGGCCATGACCGCTGTCGGCGGACAGGTGATGGATGTCGTTGTGGGTGGACCAGGCCTGACTGTGACATACGGTTGAAATGATCACTATATAGGGGGCGCCGTAACGGGCAAAAGCTGAGATATTGTCTCCGCCCGGTGCCCACTCCATTAAAAGTGATAAAAATACGGATAGAAAACGACATATCATAGGAATTTATAAATCGGCGCTGAAACATTTTCTAGTATTTCCCCGATCCCTTCTTTACAAATCACCCGCTCTTCGCTTCAATAGGCCATCTCAGGTCTACTTTAGGAGCTTTATAAAATGGCACAAAACACCGTCAACGTCACAGACTCAACCTTTGAATCCACAGTTATGAAATCAACAGTTCCCGTGCTTGTTGACTTCTGGGCTCCCTGGTGTGGGCCCTGCGTCGCCATTGGACCCACTCTTGAGCAGATGGCTGAAGAATTCAAAGGCCGTATCACTGTCGCTAAAATGAACGTCGATGAAAACGCAAATACGCCGTCACAATTTGGCGTTCGCTCGATTCCTTATATTGTTCTTGTTAAGGACGGCAAAGTTGTCGATAGCGTTGTTGGCGTTGTTCCCAAAGCCAAACTTATGGACATGATCAATAAAGCCCTCTAATTGCCTTTTCACTGTCGAGATTCACGATGAAGCCAAACCTCACGGAAAAAGGCCGCATTGAGCGCCATTGGCTCGCCCAGGGTTTAGTACCCGCGGGCATTGACGAGGTTGGTCGCGGTTGTCTTGCGGGTCCCGTGGTCACGGCTTGTGTAGTTCTTGACTACCAGAAGCTTGAATGCCTTGACGAAAAAACTAAAGCTAAAATTCGCGACAGCAAAACACTCTCCGCGAAACAGCGCGATGAAATCTTAAATCTAATTTCAGACATCAGCCTGGACAGCGCGATCGGCGTCGCTACGGCCCGTGAAGTCGAAAGCGTCGGGATATTGGGAGCGACGTTTCTTGCGATGAATCGCTCGGTCGCGGGACTTACCAAAACAAAACCAGATATTTTACTGGTTGATGGCAATCAATCCATCAAGGGACAACCCATCAAGCAGCAAACTGTGGTCAAAGGCGATAGTCTTTGTTTTGCCATCGCGGCGGCCTCGATTATCGCCAAAGAACACCGCGACCATTACATGAGACAGCAGGCTGAGATCCATCCAGAGTGGGGGTTTGATAGGCATGTAGGCTACGGCACCGCGGCTCATCTTACCGCAATCAACACCCACGGCATTTGCCACCTCCACCGTAAGAATTTCGCTCCCATCCGGGACATGACATTTAGCTGAATCTGAATCATTTCGAACAAACGCTTTTGACCGCCGGAGAACCACACTATGGACTGTGTTGCCTCTACGTATCCTCATATCGATATTTTCTGGAATTCTCGCCCAATAAATGGCGCCTATCACCACGTCACGCGACCACACCGCTGGGAAAATGAGTTCATAGGTAAGCTAGATCTTCAGGAGATTGCCCGCCTTGGTGAGAACGTCGCCGCTAAGTGGGCTGAAGTAGCCGGCTGGAGTGTCCTTGAACGCCAAAAAAGAAACCGTGGCTTTGAGCTCGATCTGGTGCTTCGCCGCGGCTCCTTTCTCCGGGTCGTGGAGGTAAAGACGCGAGTGTTTCCCAAAGGAGCTCCTGACATGAATACAACCGAAGCATGGCTTGGCTTCAAAAAAAGACAGGCTCTTCAAAGAGGAGTTCACTTCATACTGCGAGGACTTGGCACTGAGGCAAAAAGTTTAAGCTCTATTACCTGTGACCTGGTGGCCGTTGATATTCTCAAAACCAGGCAAATCGCCGTCTACCGCTGGCCTGACGCCTTTCCGCTAGGCGGGGAATAGGCGGGGAATAGGCGGGGAATAGGCAAAGAAAAACCCCGGCAGGCAGAGCCTGGCCGGGATTGATTCTTCACTGGGCTGGTTGCCCAAAGAGATTACCCTTTAGGAGCAGCATCAACAGCGCCACCGAAGTAACGGCTGCGGATACGAGCGGCTTTACCAGAAAGATCGCGGAGGTAGTAGAGGCGGCTGCGGCGAACGCGGCCTTGAGCAATTACTTCCAATTTTTCAATAAGAGGGCTCATGCTTGGGAAAATACGCTCAACGCCAATTCCCCCGGCCGAGATTTTACGGACTGTGAAAGAGCTGCCAGCTGTGCCTTTGCGGTAACGGGTTACGATACCTTCGTAGGTTTGAATACGAAACTTAGCGGCATCAGCGCCTTCCTGAATCTTGTAGTGAACCCGAACCGTGTCACCGGAACGGAAATCTGGAAGTGGTTTCACGTCTTTGAAAACGCGTTTTTCGAATTTATTGATGATTTGATTTTTCATGAATTCACCCAATGTCTCGGTTACAGTATCAAATAACACGTCTAAAATGACGAAATTCCAAACAAAAACATCAACTTAAGAAAGATTTCATGGCATAACCACTGCCTCTGACGGCTCGTTGAAGCCACCTGTGATACCCCAAAAGATTCAGCATGGTCAAGCGCTTATTGTAGACTCAGGCTGATGCTTTGAGGTCTTGGCAGCCAAGGCACCCACGTCACTACGGTAGTCGAGGGCAATCTCTCCGATGTCCTCCCGGACCGCAGTCGGGATTAGCTCGCGGACTAGAGGCAAAACAAGCCTCTCCATTTGCTCTACATGAGCGTAAATCTTGCGGAAAACATCGGCTCGCTTAGTATCCGGGATGTCGCCAACCTTCTTAAAGGAGGCAATAATCCGCACCAGTGACTTCGCTTGCTCTTCCGCAAGCAATGCGGCCGGGGAGACAGCTCGACTAGAATCAACTAGTTCAGGAATAATCAATTCGCCGCCAACTCTGATGACCAAATCAAGCCGAGCCATAAAACTATGGAGTGGCGCGCCAGAAAGTGCCTCGCCCATATCTCCAGGAGCAAGCCCTGGGAACAGCGCTCTGATCGCTGAATACTCTTCTTTCATGAAGTGAAGCACATCCATGCTCTACATCCTCCTCCGCGAAAAAATGATCACACATGAAACCAAAAACCCTCAACCGGCGCATTTCTATTGAGTTTGCCAGGAACATGCAAGCTTTCGTTTCGCAAGCAAATACATGAAATCCCTAGTTATTAAACAATTCCCGCCATTATTTTAAAACGCGACTTAAAACCTATGAAAACTTGTTTTACAACTTTACGCAAAAAATCACGTGCCAAACGCGAATTTTGAACTATATTCGGCCTCCTGACCTGAAAACTGGGAAAACGACAATGGCAATCATGGATAACATAGAACGAAAAATTGCCGCTGGCTCTCCCGTCTCACGTCATGAGGCGGCGACACTCTTTCTTGAAGCCGATGACACGACGTTACAGCGCCTTGCAACTCAAGTCAGAGCTCGATTTCACAAAGAAACCGAAGCCACTTACCTTATTATGGCGATCGTCAATTACACGAATATCTGCGTCGCAAAATGCGATTACTGTTCTTTTTTCAGGTTACCACACGACAAAGAGGGCTATCTTCTAACCACTGAGCAGGTCTGCCAGAAGATTGACCAGATGGTACAGCACGGCGGAAAACTAGTGGGATTCAATGGCGGCTTTCACCCAAAACTACGAATCGACGACTATGCGAAATTATTTACAGAGGTAAGGGCTCGTTACCCAAGGCTTGAGTTTTACGAGATGACGGTGGCCGAGTTCATGTTCTCCTGCAAGGTGTCAAAGGTAACTTATGACGAGGGAGCGGCGAAACTCGCCGCGAGCGGCACCAGATGGGTTACCGGCGGCGGCGCGGAGATTATGGACAATAATTTCCGTAAACGCCATAGCCCGGGCAAGTTCACCGTCGAAGATTATTACAATGCCCAGGAAGCCATTCTTGGAGCTGGCATGGGGTCCACGGCGACTATGGTCATCGGCTTTGACGAGACTCTAGAAGAGCGCCTAAATCATCTTGAGTCTCTAAGAACCTTCCAGGACCGCGTCGGCGGCACTCTGGCGAGTTTTCTCTGCTGGACATATAAGCCTTGGAATAATGAGTTCGGCGGTGAGGAAATCAAGACCGCTGAATATCTTCGCTGGCTTGCTGTCTCGAGGATCTACCTTCATAACATGAGAAATATCCGTACCTCGGTACTCACTAAAAACGAAGACGCCCTTTTAGGACTACGGTTCGGCGCTAATGACTTTGACCTTCCTACTGAAGATGAGGTCACCCAAAAGGCCGGAGCGACTATCAGTCACGACTTTGAACACCTCCTTACTGCCGCCCGAAATATGGGTTTTAAGACCCTTGAGCGGGACGCATGGCCAGTCAGAAATTGGCAATAAACCGATAAGCAAACAAATATCACTTCATTCCAGATGATTAAGACCTTCTCCTTTACTGGAGCCAGAGTCCGCATTTGCCACACTTCGTTGGCTGTCGGAATCCTGATATAATCGAATCATCCTGAATATTTAGACCCTCTCGTTAGGATCACCAAAACGTGTGGCGTAAAATCAATCGATGGCTCAGCGGAATATTCTTCGCCGGAATCATCGGTATTCTAATCCTGGCCCTTGTGTTGTTTTTGGTGGTCGACACCAAAAAGATGACGGCCTTTGCCGAAAAAATTGTCGCCGAACAAACTGGTGGCAAGCTTGCCATCGGCAAAATGGACTTCAGCGCGTTTCGAGGATTCACCTTAAAAGACATTCAGTTTACTCCGCCATCAGCGGATGGATCACCAAATTCAGGCGGTCAAAAACTTATGTCAGTCCAGGAGCTCCGACTCCACTGGAATCTTTGGAGCGTACTCTATGGCTCAATCACCCTTGACGCCGCACTTATCAATGGCGGCGAAATCTACCTCTCACAAATAAACGGCAATTGGAACTTTGGCGGTATTATGGCGTACCGGCAAAAAATATTTCCAGAGCCACTACCGACACCAGCAAATCCACCAGAGCCCGCCGCTGTCGGGAAGCTCATTGAGACCATCTCGTCCTCATTTTTCGTCCCGATCAGAGTTTCTGTCTCAAATGTCGGAGTACGGAACCTTAATATTCATGTGTCATCAGATCAAAAGACCGAAGAAAATCTGGACATCAAAGGACTGACCACGACAATTGATCTCAGGGCCTTTGGCAGGAATGCCAGCCTGGCGATCGCGTCAGAGGTTAAACGACTGACAAAAGGGCCCTTAGACCTTGAGAATCTAACCTCAAAAATTGAGGCGACTATTAAAGCAGTCCCTTCGGAGAAAAAAATATCTCTGACAAGCCTCAAAATAAAACTGCTCGAAACCATGACCAATGAAATAAAAGCCTCCGTGGCGGCCACGACTGCAAGCCCGGACATCCTAGTGTATGAATTAGAGGAAAAACTGCGAATAAGCGCGGCAATACCCCCGTCCCTAAAAAAATTACTGCCTTCGGATCTAAACATAGACGGGGAAATAACATTAGAAATTGCGAAAACATCCGGTGAGCTTAATCTAAAAACCCTAAACCAGGACATTACGGCGCAAAAACTTGGCAAATTATTGCCAGCGCACTTGAAGACCGTCTTCGCGCTCAAAAATATCGCCGTTACAAGCCAGGCACTCGGAATCGAGACCAAACCCCTGAACCTCACCATGCGCCTCGACACAAACACAATAGGGGAAGACTCCGTCAAAATCGGACTTAAGCTGGACACCGCGCTCGAGGCCGCCTCTTACACTGACCTGGCCTCACCGGATAAAACAAACCTGAAAGTTGATCAACTTGGTCTAACGCTGAACGCCAGTACCGAGCTGCCCACAAAGCCAGCGATCGAGACCGACTTAAATCTTAGTATTGCCGCGGTAGGCATTCAAAGTCAGACGATTGACTACGTGGGAGTGCCCGTAAAATTAAGCGGGAAAGTAAAGACCGAAAACCTGCTCGATAAGGCCTCCGCCGAGTTCAGCATCATAAGTGGAGATCTTTTTTCCGCCAATGCCGGCATCACCTGCGGCAACGCGTGCCAAGATTTTAAATTAGCCGCGAAGTCCAGGATCCCGAGTTTCGCGAACCTATGGGCTCTGACAAAAACAAATATCGCCCGAAGAGTTCAGCCCAGGTTTCAGCCCGAGACAATATCTGGAGCAGTTGAACTATCGGCAGATATCCAAGGTCACGCCGCCAATGTCCTTAAGACAACCCCAAAAGACTTACTAAAAAAACTCACCTGGAATTCGGATCTGAAAGTGGCCCTTACAGGCCTAGGCGTTAAAATACCCTTTAATAATCTTAGCCTCGAAGACGCTAATATTGCGTTTTCCCTGAGGGGGGATCACAAAAAACAATCCCTGACGGTCGCTGAGTCATTCAAGTCGCTGGTGGCGAATTTGCCCTCAAAAAACAAAATTCCGCCGAAGCTTGAGCTCAGTACATTTAGCTGGCAAACCACTGCCAACTCAACGATCCCACCACTAAGCCAATTAATTCAGGCGGCCCATCTGGTCAGGTCAAATGTACGAACAAAAATGAGCCTAGGATCGGTGAATGTTACCCAGTTACTGAAAAAACCCCTGACATCGATCGAAGTCTCGGCAGCGGCGTCCACTCATAAGAACCTAAGTTTTGCTCTGGATGAGTTCACGGCGTTGATCCCGGATCTAAAAACAAGCATTGGCCTTAGCGCCGCCATCACCCTCGCCAGGGATTTCGCGCCCGAGAGCTTCCGCGTGCGCCTTGACGCGGACCTCAGAGAGATGCCAACCGAGTATCTGAAGGCAATAAAAGCCTCAGGCAGCCTAAGCGTTAACCTCTCTGTCGCTTCTGAAGATATGGAGTTTGGGGAAATAAGGGGACTTGCCGGCATCAGAAATCTCAATTTGACTATACCAGGCGCCGAAGCCAACAAACCCGCATTGCTTCAGATCACTGACATGAACGGGAAAATTCCTATCCAGCATAAATTCGCGCTTGGGATGTTAAAATCCGGTAAAAGTGAGGGGAGCGAGACGAAAAAAACCGATATGGCGAAAGACGATATAATTTTTTCCGGCGTAGTGGACGTTAACGACGACAAAATCAAAGACTCCGCGGAGCAATACCTTCAGAAGATCAAACCGCCAATCTTTGGCGACACACGCATCGCGGTCAGCGAGGACTTCTCAAGTTTTAGCGAGTTCTACCCGGACAGGCAGCCAATCACCGTCGAGAAAATAACAGCGGCCGGCCTGACACTGGAGCACCTCGAGATAGACGCCGAGCTTGCCCAAAACGAGTTGTCGGTCAATAACTTCGTCACAGGGTTTATAGGAGGGAAAATCCAGGGAGACCTCCAGCTGGCGTTTGACGACAAACCGGTTTCCGTAAAAACATCCCTTCACGTTACCCGACTTAATACCGAGTACCTGGTGCGGGACATGCCTGGACTCAAACGCAAAGCACGAGGCTTATTTGGCGGAAGCAACCCTTATCTCGACGGAGCCGTACATCTTCAGTATGACCTCCGGTCAGGTGATATGCTTGGGGGCGTAGATATCACGTCAATAGGCAAAGACCAGTTACGGATGATTATGTACTACATTGACCCGACCGACAGCGACTCATCAATCTCGGCGATTAAAACCGCGCTTAACTTCGGCGAAGTAAAACTGGTGTCTATCCCGATCAAAAATGGCGAAATCGGCGTCGACGTGGACGTCCGGCTTCTGGCCACACCCATTCCCACCCCAAAAATTCAGGGCTTTCCGATCGCGAAACTTTTAAGTAACTTCAAAAATCAGGATGAGAGCACAAATGAGTCGAGCCACTAATAATCTATTATTTGCCATTAATGTATTCTCCGCCGTGGCTGCAACGTCGTGCTCTTTTAACTTTGAACTGACCTCTCAGCGCACCGCCCTTGAAAACCAAATACTTGGAAATTACAAGGAACTGGACGATGACCTGATCGTGGCCAACTACGGCAGACAAAACCCGAATGACGCCGGAGGCGACAAAAAAAATCGAATATCTGCCGAAATCGAGAAAGCCACAAAAAACAGATCCTTCAACGCCGATGACATCGACGAGCTTAAAGACCAGGGAATTTTGGGAGAAGACGGAGACAGCCTCCTCGCGCTTCTGCCAAAAGGCATCGGGGACATAGGCAGCGCCACGCCTGACCAAATCAAGCTGGCCGAGGTACTTGTCGATGAGGAAAACCGTGACAGATCCACTTTATGGAGCGCTACAAACGCCCAAAATCTGGAATTGTCCGACAAAGGCCTTCCGGCGGTAAGGCAGTCTTTTGGGCGAAAAATATACGAAACCGCGCCTAAGGGGCATTGGTTTTACACAGGAAAGAAATGGGCACCAAAACCGTAAACCGACATCATTTCAGGCAACTATGTCTGCTTCTCGCAGCGGGGATTACATCCACGCTGGTAATAAGGTGCGCCTCGCGCAAGTATATTTCCTCTGATGACTTTGTCTTGCCCATTTTATTTAAGGCTTTTGAGAACCCGACGAGGGTGACCATCGGCAATGAGTCAAACTATGGCCCCAGCCTGTCGCCAAATGGCGCATACATGTTCTACACGTCAGATCGTACTGGCAACAAAGATCTATTCGTCAAAAAAACAAGAGGCGGCTACGCCGTCCCCCTGACCTCTCACCCGGCTGATGACTTCTCACCGGTTATGTCACCTGACGGCTCAATGTTGGCGTTTGTATCACGCCGAACCAACGCTGCGGGATCGATTCACGTCATGAAGATTGGACAATCCATCTCAAAGCTGTCCGGTCAAATCGAAGGTGACACCTTCTCAATCAATCTACCGGATTTGGAGCTTCGCAACCCGGCCTGGTTTCCAAAGGGCGACAAAATCGTATTTTCCGGTAGAGGTCCCGGTGAGAGAATTCCCAGAATTTATACCGCCAAAGTCGCGGAAAGCCCGGACATCATTCCTCTAGACGGCATTCGCGGCGATTACCCCACGGTCAGTCACGCCGGCGGAATGATCGCCTACTCAAGATCGGGCGCCCTGTTTCTTTTCCAACCAGGCCAAAAAAAGGAAATCAAACTCACCACGGGCGAAACGGTGCAAGACGGTCATCCCCAATTTACACCTGACGACAAAGGTCTGGCTTTTATTCGCTACGCGGATGACACCAACGACGATGGCAAGATAGACGCTAACGACCGCCCAACCATCTGGTCTTTGGATATCGAGAGACAAAAGTCAGAACCTGAGAATCTCGAGAACTTCTCGCTGAAAGCGCTTTCAAGCGCCCAGTTCGCGGCGTTTTACCCACAAGTTCACCGCCCATATATTTATTTTGCCTCCCAAGACAGCGACAGTCTCGACATTTACCGATTGCCCGAGTCCGGGCACACAAAATTTCACAAGGATCTTAATGCCACGGTAAATAACTTTGAGCAGCTTGATGATGAGCACAATAAGACCTATCTGCTACGTCATGACACGTCAGAGGCATTTATCGCCAAAAATGACGATCTGGCGTCGAAATTGGCACTGCTGGAGCTCGAATGGCTGACTGATATTGAGCGTCACCTTGAGGCTAAGTGGCTCGCCGCTAAAATCGCCAGAAACTTTCATGAGAACGTCAACGTCCTCGCGGCAGCAAGTCTAATTACAATTGAGGGCGCACTTTCTCCCTGGAGATACCCCAGCAATGAAAATGAAATTAGCGAAGATGCGCGCCACCAGATGAAGCAATGGCAGAAAGTCGTATCAGGAATTTTGGATGACGCCCAAAAGACAACCGCCATTTCTGATGACACAAAAGCGTTAGCCTTTTATGTCAGCGCGGAGCTGACCGCCACCATGGGAGACCCTAAGCAAAGCGAGGCACTTCTGACGCGGATAACCTCTGAGTTTGCGTCGCGCACGCAAATCGCGTCAAAAGCTCTTTACTACCGCGCAAAACTGGAGACGGTCCGCGGTGAACACGACCTCGCACTGAACACGACAATAGAAATGATTACGAAATTTCCCAAAGAGCGCACGAGGGCGATTTCCGCCTCACTTGACATCACTACCGCGGTGCCGATCAGTGACCGGGGCGCGATTAAAAAACTGACACACATAAGAGATTTAAGTGACAAGGTGATTGTTTTACCGGCTTATGCTCAACACCGTATGATCGCCGTCTGGAGGCATCAGGGTAAACAGGAAGCAGCCAACGCGGAAATGCGGGCATTAATTAAACGAGCAGAAGGCTCGCCAGTATTGGCGCTAGAAGCGGCCGAGGAGCTAGTTGGTATAGAGGATGAGGCAGGACGGCAGTCGAGCGCCCTGGGTATCATCAAAGAATTGAGACCGCTGCTTTCCAAAAGTGACCCGGAAATAAAAAAACGCCTTTCTCTTTTGGAAGTATCACTTCACGTCAGACGCGGCAGGGCTCATCTGACGGCCGGAGAAATTGGATTTGGGGTAAGAGAATTTAAGGCTGCCCTGGCAGTATGGCCGACAGACTTGGGGGCTCAGGTCGGACTCATCGACGCCAAGGAACAAGGCGGTGAGTTAGAAAGCGCGGTAGCAGACTACCAACGGCTCGTGACTGGCGGATCCAATAATTCCGATATTTTATACCTTTTGGCTTATGCGAAACAAAAACAGGCCGCCAGTAACCCGAAGGAACGTCTCACGATCATTAACGATAGCCTGGAGCTCCTTGAGAATGCGCGCCAAATAAACGGCCATGTCTCCCAATATCACCTTCTCCTTGGGAAACTTTATCTCGAAAAAGCCCACATTCGTCGCACGGAGCTTGATAGCACAAGCGGCATGTCCAAAATGTCACGTGCCTTTACTCAATTTAAGAATTTTTTGGGATTTCCTGAGTCCAACTGGTTTGAACTATCAATCGACTCAAGCCTGACGGCCTTCTACCTCTCTCCACCTAAGTCGGTCGAACAGGCTGATCTCTCACTTCAAATGGGCGACACCTATTTCGAAAATCAGAACTATCACTTAAGCCTTCGCCATTACATAAAACGCGTGCAAATGCTCGCCACTGTGCCACTCGGTGACATAAAAAAAGAAATGCGGCTTTACAGGCACGCCGGTCGCGCCGCGTTTTATGCCCAGGAGCTGGAACTCGCGGCCACCCTTCAACGTAAGGCCTATCAACTGGCAAAAGCATCCGGAAACACCTTCGACATCTCTTTTTCACTAGACTCCATGGCCCTTACTCTTCGCGATAGCCACAAGTACGCTGAGACCAGGGAAATCTATGACGAGCTTCTTAAGCTTCAGGTCAAAAATAATGACCTGATAAATGCTACCAATACCCACGTAAATCTAGGATACACACATTT
Source organism: Oligoflexales bacterium (assembly GCA_947468665.1). GTDB lineage: Bacteria > Bdellovibrionota_B > Oligoflexia > Oligoflexales > RGVZ01 > CAMDKS01. Next base: position 54,054 of record CANILH010000002.1, read on the forward strand.
CATGCTATCAAACTTTGCCCAAGCACTTCAGGAATATAGCCTCGCTGAGTCAGCGATCGCGGCACTGGATTATGAGAGTTTTAAACAAAACAAAGACACTATCATCATCGACATCGGCGGACAAAATTCCGCGGCACTTGGGTTCACCAAGGCCGACAGGCTTATACAAATAGCATCGTTCAAGGCGCAAATTTTCGAGACGACCAGTGACTACGAAAACGCGCTGACTCAACTAACCAAAAAAGCGAGCCTGCTGAATGAAAAACTGGGAAATGGGAAAAAGCTGGGATTTACGGGTGCGTACATGGCCGAGGAACTTGCCATTTGCCACAATAACATTGGAAATTTGCAAAATAGACAGGGAAATCTAACCGCGGCCACCACCAGCTTTGCCACGTCGCTCGAATTCGCGAAAAAACTTCGTGTACAAGGACAGCTCTACCCTGCGAGACCTGAGTGGCTTGGACTTCTCAATCTCGCGAGAAATCAGCTTCAGCGGGCTGACCTCAAGACGATTTCTAATGACGAACGCGCCAAAATTGAGCGCGACATTGATGACGCACTTGCCCAATTTGAGACCCCACTTAAACAGGATAATCGCGAGGCCATGCTCGCCGTCGCGGCTCTAAAAGGCGTCTCCGCGCAACTTATGAGTGTGGACGCGTTACCTGCAGACGGGAGATATGCGCAAGCACAGACAAGGTTTCAAGATTCCATTGTACTCGCGCAAAAGCTCGGCATTGAGCCCAACTTTCAAAAGAGCGCGAATTTAAACCTCGACCGTCAAACAGCCGAGAGCCGGGCCGATAAAGATGACATTTTCGCCGCATATCTCGATTTCCGTAAGGGAGCTATGCTCAACCCCGGCCTCTCCTGGAAATACCTGGCGAGCCAGGGGCTCTGTCATCAGGCCATTGCCAGTGTCGCCAACTTTGTTTCCGTTGGGGCCCATATTCCGGATAATGACTTGAACCTGGTCAAACACTGTGTAGACAGTACGCTTGACGGCACCTTCGCGCGGAAATCTAAAGCCCAACCAGACAAAAACGCGATACGAGATAGCTTTGAGTCCCTTAGGCGCTTTTACTACATTATGGCGCAGTCGTATGTGAACGAAACGGTACGTCAAGAAACTAAACAGACCAAGTCTGAGCAAGCCGTCAAGGTAAAGGAGCTCTTTACCCTCGGCCGTTTTGAGCGTCTAGGAGCCAGTCTTGAGCCGAAAGATGGTCTTTTAATCGTCAGGCCTGGGTCGTCGGGACTGAATCTTTTTTTACTTTTCTCCAGCGAGATTTTTGCCAAACGAACAGATAAAACTGAAAAGCCAGGAATTGGCTCTGCCAGCTCTCCGGCCCTGGCTCAAATGTTTGAGGCGGCTATTAAGAAAACTGAACGACTTTACATTGTCACCGATGATGGTGGCGATATTCTCGCTGAGCCAGCCTTAAAAGAACTTTTGAAGGGAAAGACTCGATCGTTTCTCCCTGCCCCGGATCTTTTGCCCAAACTTGCGAATATCAGGCCGGTCGGCGCCATACCGGAGATACTTCCAGCAGGCCAAAAAAACTCTATTATCTGGAAAGGGTACCTGGACCGCCTGATCGCGGGAAGCTATGGGATTGTGGCACTCTCAAACAAGCTTGCGGACATCTCGGTCAAAGGTCTTCCGGACAAAATATTCGAAACCCTTCCTCACATTGCCATTTCTGGAGCTGATGAGGACGCTATCATCATCGGTTACATGGGACCATCGCGCAGCGAAGTCCAGGACAGCGGCAAAAGGCTCGCACTTAACGCGCTCAGTGACGCCGAGAACAGCCTAGCCGAAAAAGACTTTCCGAGTAGCCAAATGTACGCAAAAGAAGCCTATAGTTACTCCGTTACATCTGGTGATAAGGAGACCCGCTATAATTCCGCAACACTGGTTGTTGACTCGATTCTAAAGTCGGGCCAAGGCGAAGGTCTTGCTTACTTCAAAGAAAAGCAAAAGCTTGCCTCCATCGAGCTCAATAAGGCACACCCACTTGAAAAAGACCTTGATGCCGCAGAGGTCGAGGCAAAGCGGCGCAATACGTCAGAAGCGAGAAAGCTTATAAATGACCTGGAAGGCGACATCGCGAAGTCAAAAGACCAATTGCTGAAAGCGAGATATCTCCAGATCAAAGGGGAGGTTTTCGCTCAAGAATTACAATTCGCGGAGGCGTCTAAGGCGCTTTCCGCCGCAAGCGAGATATACACGTTGAAAAAAGCCTACGCGGCCGCGGCAAGGACCTCAAGACGACTCGCCACCTTGTACTCAAAAAGCACCCATGATTTTAAAGAAGCCACGATTCAGTTGGTTGTTTCTGAGGGGCTATACAAAAAAGCCAATGATCAAAGGGGTTATTTTGAGGCGAGTATCACCCGGGCGAGGCTCTTAATGAATGCTGGCCAATTAACCGCGGCAGATAACCTAATCAATTCCCTTACAGCCGAGACGTCCAAAGGATTTTCCATCACCGATCAAATCGAAGTCAAATTTTTGAAAGCGGAACTGGCATTTTTGAGAGGCGAGTTTAGAGCTTCGCGGGAGGCCCTTAGCGAAATTCAAAAACCCAGTCAAGACATAGCCAGCATAGAGAAGCGCAAAACAGCGAATATCCGGATAGCGCGGCTTAAAGGCTGGCTGCTTGCGGCCCAAGATCACAAAAATGACGCCATTGCGGCATTTAATGAGGCGATACTTGACGCCAAAAAATACCGAGATTCCCACCTTGAGCGTGAAATCAGACTGGACGTCGGTCAATTGTCGCGACATTGGGGAGATATGGCCCAATCAGGGTCTCACTTTGAGGTGTCAGTCGCACTAGCGAAAGCCGAGACTATAGAAAGTCCAGGTGATGACGAGTTGTCGGTTAATCTCAATAACTATGCTTTAAGCCTGTTGTTCGCGGGAGACCTCCCCAAGGCAAAAATATTGGTGTCTGAGGCGAGTTCCAGCGCGAAAAAGAACGGGGACAAGGTACTGGACGCCAGCTCTCAACTGGTCATGGCTGACATCGCTTTAGCTGAAAATAATTCAGAACAGACTTTGAGACACCTGAACAGCGCACTTTCTATGTTGAATGGCATATCGGCCCCCGACGTCTCATGGAGAATTCAATATGGCCTAGGCATTTTGGCAGTCCTTTCAAAACAACCCGAAAAGGCGTCAGAATATTTTTCCGCCGCTATCGATATTGCTCGAGATCTTTCCAATGGCCCCCGTCAGAGTTTAACCTCGTCAGACTCCATATCAGGAGTAACCTTTGATGATTTAAGATTCGCATTGGCTCAAAGCCTGATCAGCAGCAACAAACCTGAGAAGGCCTTGGTCATTTTGGAAGGGAGGAGAGCCCAAGAACATCTGACATTCAAAGCGAACAGCTCCGAACCTGGCAAGGAATTAGGTGCCAAGGCATTAAGATCATCTCTTCCTGGCAATACAAAGATCGTGGAATTTTTCGTAAGAAGAAAAATCATCACTGCGTTTGTTATTTCCGCCGATGACATTAAAGCAAAGATCCTCGATTTAAGGTCAGCAGACATCAGCTCACTTATTGAGGCAAGTAAACAAACCAACAAGGTCGACCGGGACAAGGCCATCAAGGATTTATCCTCAGGGCTCACTGAGCCACTCGCAGCTGAGGTCGCGGGAGCGGAACATTTGATCCTTATCGCCGGAGAGGAACTGCGGGATCTACCGTTTGCCGCGCTTTCATGTGGTGGAAAAGCGTTAATAGACGTGGTTAGAGTATTAACCTTTGCTCCGGCGGCAAGTTTTGAAAAGACCGAGTCAGTTGAAAAAGGGGCTCAGAGACAGGGACTGAGACTCCTAGCCTCCCTCAGCACGGACTCAAAGGACTCGTTTTTCAAAAAAGAGCGGTCAACCATCACCAGGTTTTTCCCCGAGGCCCAGATTCTTGACGGTAAGTCGGCTAACCTCGCCGCACTCCAGGGAGAGCTTGGTGAGGAAGATATTCTCCACATTTCGGCAACTGGCACCTCAAATCGACTTGATCCAAAATCTTCATATTTGCAGTTATATCCCGCTAGCTCCGAGGCAAACCAGCTTCAAGTGAAAGAAATCACAAGTAAGCCGACCAAAAGAAAGCTAACTATACTCACGCAGGCTTCGCCGTCAGAGGCATTCACATGCTCCTTTCTCACCCAAGGCACAAAAGCTGTAATTGCCAACACAGGTAAAAGCGGAGACACCTCAAGCCTGTTTCTTACCAAAAGCTTCTATAAGAATTATCTGGCGGGAAAAAACCCTTGTGATTCGCTACGGCAAGCTCAGCTAACCACAAGAAAATATTTCCCAGCTGATCTGACCTGGGCTAATTTCAGAATATACGGGGCTTGTGAGTAATGAAATATAGGACCGGTCAGTCAATATGAGTCAAATCATTTTGATTTGAGACCCTATTCACCTCGACCCGCGTTTACTTCGGTGTGGGAAATTTCCGTATTGATTAATCTGTTTTAAGCGCTGCCAAAACACTGTCAATACTCTTCTTAGCATCCCCAAACAGCATGCGAGAGTTCTCTGCATAAAATAGCGGGTTGTCAACGCCAGCATACCCTGAAGCCATGCCTCTCTTTAGAACGATACAATTTTTGGCCTTCCACACCTCAAGCACAGGCATCCCGTAAATTGGGCTGGACTTGTCGGTCTGGGCCGCGGGATTGACGACGTCATTGGCGCCGACCACAAGGACAACTCCTGTTTCTGGGAAATCTCCGTTTATTTCATCCATCTCCTCGACGATGTCATACGGAACATTGGCTTCCGCCAGAAGTACGTTCATGTGTCCGGGCAGTCGGCCTGCCACGGGGTGAATTGCAAAACGCACCTGGATACCGGTTTTGCGCAGTATTTCAGTGATCTGGTGAATAGGATGCTGTGCCTGCGCCACGGCCATGCCGTAGCCTGGAACAATCACAACGCTTTTGGTGTCTTTTAACATGCGGGCTACTTCAACGGCATCAATGGAGACGACTTCTCCAGCCGGGGTTTGGGTTGCCGAGCTTGCTGAGGGTTTGGTCGTACTTGAGCCAAAACCGCCCAAGATGACGCTGATAAAGCTGCGATTCATGGCGCGGCACATGATGACACTCAAGATGGCGCCACTGCTACCAACAAGTGCGCCAGTTACAATCAGAAGGTTGTTACTTAACATGAAGCCTGCTGCTGCCGCCGCCCAACCGGAATAGCTGTTAAGCATCGACACAACAACGGGCATGTCCGCTCCACCAATGGCCATCACCATGTGAATACCGATCAGGAGTGCGAGACCTGTCATGAGAAGCAAAGGGCCAAGTCCAGCAGCTAATCCGGCAAAAAAAGGATCTGTCCCGGATGACGCCGATTGCGTGAATAAGATCCCGAAATATAGTGCCGCGAGCACCATTCCAAGGTTCAGCCAATGCCGGGCAGGTAGCAGAAGTGAGTTTCCAGAAATCGATCCGCGCAATTTGCCGAAGGCAATTATGGAACCACTGAAAGTTATTGCCCCGATGAAAACGCCAATGAATATTTCGATGTCATGGATGACAACCATCGCGCCGGTCATCGCGTCATGCTCTAAGCCGGCGCCGTGGGGTGCTTGCATAAAATTAGCGAGCCCGACAAGGACCGCGGCGAGACCCACAAAACTGTGGAGCATAGCAACCAGTTCAGGCATTGTTGTCATTGCGACCCGAGCGGCTAAGACAGCTCCGATAGCGGCTCCAATCGCGATCACGGTGCCGAGTAAAGCGTAGTTGCTGACTCCTTGACCCATGGCCGTCGCGATTACAGCGACAAGGATGCCGGCTACACCATAAATATTACCGCGGCGTGCCGACTCCTGAGTGGATAGGCCTCCGAGACTCAAAATAAAAAAAACACTGGCAAGCAAATAACTAACTGTCAAAAAAGTCTGCGGCACGGCTATTTTCCTTATTTTCTAAACATTTTAAGCATGCGTTGGGTCACCAAAAAACCCCCGGCGATGTTGATTGTCGCCAGAAGCACGGCGATTGCCGCCAGCCATGTGCTCAGATCGCCCAAGGGGCCGGATACTTGCAGCATAGAACCGATCACAATAATTCCACTGATTGCATTGGTGACACTCATAAGTGGCGTGTGAAGCGCTGGGCTCACGTTCCAAACGATCTGCCAGCCAATAACACAAGCAAGTAAAAATACGGTGAGGTGACTTAGAAACTCCGGAGGAGCGACGAGACCAAGTGCGCCCAAAGCGCTGGCTGCGATGATCCAATAAAGTGTCATTTTCGCGCCTGCAACCGGCTGCGCCGCTGCTCCACCGTGATGCCCGTGCTTTGATTTGGAGTGGCGTACTTTTTCGGTCGCGTTAATAGTGGAAACAGAAGATTTGGCTGAGGTTGCGGCATTGGTTACTGGAGCTGCGGCTGGTTTTTTTGGCGGCGGCCAAGTTATGTCGCCCGCGTGCGTCACCAGTGCTGGTCTGATAATGTCGTCTTCAAGATCTATATGGAACTTTCGCGGTCCTTTATCTATGCCTGCGGGGCACATGGACTCAAGAAGATTATAGAGATTGTTGCCTAAAAGCTGGCTGGCCTGGGACGCCATCCGCGAGGGCAAGTCAGTGAAGCCAACAATACTCACGCCGTGGACTACGGCAATCTCGCCAGGGCGTGTAAGCTCACAATTACCACCCTGCTCTGCAGCAAGATCCACAATGACACTGCCACGACGCATGGACTTAACCATCTCGCCCGTAATCAAAACAGGCGCCTTGACGCCCGGAATTAGGGCCGTTGTGATAATAATGTCTACATCTTTGCTCTGCTTGGCAAAGAGATCCATTTCCGCTTTAATAAACTCCGGTGACATGACTTTGGCGTAACCGCCCTCGCCAGTGCCGTCTTCGTTGAATTCAAGCTCCAAAAATTCCGCGCCCATACTTGTGATTTGATCTTTAACCTCAGGCCGCGTGTCAAAAGCGCGGACGATTGCCCCTAGAGCACGTCCAGCTCCGATGGCGGCTAGGCCAGCCACCCCGGCACCGATTACCATAATTTTCGCGGGTGGCATTTTTCCGGCGGCAGTGATCTGCCCAGTGAATGGCCTACTGAAAGCCGCCGCAGCCTCAATGACCGCGCGGTATCCCGCAAGATTCGCCATGGAACTAAGCACGTCCATTTTCTGGGCTCTGGTGGTGCGGGGGATTGAGTCCAGCGACAGCGAGGATAGCTTTTTCGAGGCGAGTTGCTTGAGTAATTCGGGATTTTGGCCTGGTGACACCAAGCTCACAACAAAAGACCCCTCTCGTATCATGCTAATCTCATCAGCTGATGGGGCTCGGACTTTGAGGACTACATCAGCGTCTCCCAGGAGCTTCTTGACGTCGCTGCTAATACCGCTACCTGCGGCCATATATTCCTGGTCGTCAAAACCCGCTGCGGCACCGGCTTGTGATTGGATCTCCACTGTAAATCCAAGATTCTTGAATTTTTCAACCTGAGTCGGCGTGAGGGCGACACGGCGCTCACCTGGAAAGGACTCTTTTGGAATCACAAGACGCAATTCATTTTGGGTCTTTTTTGTCGGTGAATTTAATGCACCGGGGGTCGTCTCATGCATTCAGTTTGTTCCATCGAAAGAAGTTTCAGCAAATTTACCGTCTTGTAGGCTGTGTGAAAGGCCATGATATCATAGGTTGTTCACAAACTGCCATGATTCCTTCCTCTTTCCTGATGGCGACTTCCGTGGAGCCTTGGTCATATCAAGGTTTGTTCTCTCCAATGTCTTCAAACCACAAGTCAGGTCGCTCTTTAATGAGCTGGTTCATCAATGCGATACATTGAGAGTCATTGAGAATTTCCAGGAGCACGCCACGCTGTCTTAGATATGCCTCTGGCCCCTGAAACGTCTGATTCTCACCAATGACGATGTGGGGGATTTTATAAAGCAAGGAAGCTCCACTGCACATATCGCAGGGCGATAGGGTCGAGTATAAAGTAGCCCGTCGATAATCTTCCGGCTTGAGACGGCCGGCCGCTTCAAGGCAATCCATCTCCGCATGTAAAATAGCGCTGCCATTTTGAACTCGCCTGTTTCTCCCTCGCGCGACAATTTTACCGTCGATGACCAGTACGCTGCCAATAGGGATCCCGCCTTCGGCGAGCCCCTTGCGCGCCTCATCAATTGCGGCTGCCATATACATATCCATTATTTCCCCTCTCATTTTTTAACTAAACAGATTGAGCACTGAACCATAGCATCGTCCATTACTAGATAGCGCCGGGGAAGGCCGCCGCCCGGAGTTTACGCGCAAGTAAATATTGAAAAAAGTAGAAAATGGTGGCGGTCCCGCGCAGATTCGAACTGCGAACGCCGCCTTCGGAGGGCGATATGATATCCATTTCACTACGGGACCCTGGAGCAGAATGATTTAGCAACATTCTTGGTTCTACACAAGCACTCGGATTTACTTGGCAGTTATTTGGCTGTATTCTCTTTTAATAACAAACAGTTATATTCATTTTGCAAAACAAAAAGGAAAGTCAAAATGCGTAAAGGTTTCATCATATTCGCAATTTTAGGTGTCGCCTCCAATATTGCCCTGGGCTTCATTTGGTTTCCAGGAATTTACGGACTGGCCTTTCTCCTTCCAATTATCGCCGTTGGCCTACACGATATGTTGCAAAAGGGACACACCGTTCGCCGAAATTTTCCTATCTTGGGCCGGGCCCGGTGGATTCTTGAATCAATTCGTCCTGAGATTCAGCAGTACTTTATTGAAAACAACACGGACGGCCGCCCATTCAGCAGGGAACGAAGGTCATTAGTCTATCAGCGAGCCAAAAACGAGATTTCGACACTGCCGTTCGGCACGCAGATGGATGTTTATGCCACCGGATACGAGTGGGTAAACCATAGCCTCGCCCCCAAAGCCGTTGACGCCAAAAATCTTCGTGTGATGGTCGGTGGACCAAAATGCAAACAACCTTATGACGCGTCCATTTTAAATATTTCAGCCATGAGTTTCGGCGCGCTCAGCAAAAACGCTGTGCTGGCACTCAATCATGGCGCTAAAATGGGAAACTTCGCTCACTGCACCGGTGAGGGCGGGCTTTCTCCCTATCACCTGGAGCCCGGCGGAGATGTCATCTGGAACGTCGGTACAGGTTACTTTTCGTGTCGTACTCCCGATGGCCGATTTAGCCCGGAAAAATTCTCTGAAAGGGCACAGCTGCCCAACGTAAAAATGATTGAATTAAAGCTATCACAAGGGGCAAAGCCCGGGCATGGCGGGATTCTTCCTGCTAAAAAACTAACAACCGAAATCGCAGCCATCCGAGGCGTTCCCATGGGTCAGGACGTGATATCCCCTCCAGCGCACTCCGCCTTCAAAGACCCGATTGGCATGTTGAAGTTTCTTGATCAGATGAGGGATCTCAGCGGTGGCAAACCTACGGGGTTTAAACTCTGCGTTGGTAAAAGGCGAGAGTTTCTCTCCATCTGTAAAGCCATGGTAGAGACCGGCATCTATCCAGACTATATCGCCATCGACGGCGGTGAGGGTGGCACGGGGGCAGCACCACTAGAGTTCTCAAACCACGTTGGAAGTCCTCTTAATGAGTCCCTTGTTTTCGTCCACAACGCTCTAGTGGGAGTTGGCGTTCGTAAACACATTAAACTTTGGGTCTCAGGGCGAATTACCACGGGCTTTGATATGATCTCCAAGATTTGCATGGGAGCTGATGTTTGCTACAGCGCTCGCGCAATGATGATGGCACTTGGCTGTATTCAGGCTCTTCACTGTAACACCAATAAATGCCCGACCGGGGTAGCGACACAAAATCCGTGGCTGGTGCGTGGCCTGGCGGTCGATGACAAGAAGGTTCGCGTGTTTAATTTTCACCACGCGACGATTGAGAGTGTAGCTGAAATCATCGGCGCGATGGGATGCTCTTCCACAAATGATCTTCGTCCATGGCATTTGATGAGACGATTTGGGCCATTCGAGGTCAAACACTATGGCGAGATATTCGGATACCTTGAAGAGGGTGCTCTCCTTGGTAACAACGCGCCAAAAGCATTCGCAAGAGCCTGGGATGTGGCCCGTCCGGACTCATTCGACTCGTCCAGTGCGTCTTAATACGATATAAAATCCAGCCGATACGGCGATAATGGCCAGTAACAGCAGCACGAGAGCACGCGACTCTGTTTTTTGGCGTGGGCTTTCGGCCATATCACCCAGGCGACCGGAGCTTCCGGTCCAGGGCCAAACTGCGCGAAGGTACGAGACTTCCTTGTCGCAGGCATCACAAGCAACACCCGATCGCAATAGCCTACGTTTGAGCTCTTCGTCTGTAGAAATTGCTAACGTCGAAAGTGCGAACTCTCTGGCCAGTGGTTTAATTTTCACGGAAATTGTCTCCACATCCTCTGCCTCTGGCGCGTGATGCGGCAATGATGCAACATAAAATGCCGCAGACCAAAGCTCGTCCACGCTCAAGACATCAAGCATTGATGCCATCTCTGAATGATCCACGCCGTGGACCATTACGCCGTAAATTCCGAAAGGCGATTGTGAAAACTTACGATCCGGCGAGGCAAATGGGACTGGTTTAAACCGCAGTTTTGAGGTCAACCGGCCTTCAGCTCCCAATCCGTCACCGTGACAGGACGCACAATATTCATTATATACTCGCAAGCCAAGCTCCCTGGATGGCTGAACGACCGGAGCGGTATTCGATGCGAAATCGATAATCAGTTTATCGCGCAAGGTCTGTAATCGATCTGAAGTCTCGGAAAGCTTCCCGCCGGCAAAAAGCCGTTGAATATCCGTGACCTCGTTAGAGAATTCCTTATCATCGGTGTCGATCGCCGCTTCAACTCCCGCCACATGACCTGAGGCATCACGAAGCGCGCGCGTTACGCAGTCAGAATCCTTCTCAGGACTATCAAGACAGCTCCGGGCTCGGTAAATATCCGCGAAAAGCCCCCAATAGGACGCTCGGCGCTGCGCTTTCTCTTCCTTCGACGCGCGAGCGTAAGCCTCCCCCCAGGTCGAGAGACATAACAAACAGGCGATAATTAATTTTTTAACGTACCGAACGCGCATACCGCACCAAAGGGACAAATTTTAGTCACATCAATGGGGCAAAGAGTCTCATAATCCTTCGAAAAAGCAAACGGCCAAGACGTCTATTCGTAACATCAGATGGTAAAAGCGGCACACAATGCTTCGCGACTCCGGTCAAAATTCCCGCTATCTCATCCGTGAGTGCGCGATCTCTGATAAAAAGATCCGTCTCAAAATTCAGGAAAAAACTCCTGTAATCAAGATTGGAAGACCCCGCGAGCACAACATCATCGTCAGCCATAATGAGCTTGCCGTGACAAACTCCTGGAACATAACGCAGAAGCTCGATGCCATACGTATGAAGCTCCGAAAAATACGAGTGCGCGCATGTATCAGTGATCGGGTGGTTAGAATGCCTGGGGACAATAATTTTTACGTTGACACCCCTCACCACAGCCATTCGCATCGCGTGAAGGAGCTCTTTATCCGGAACAAAATAGGGCGTCATTATCCAGACTCTAGCCCTTGCCTCGTGGAAAAGATTAATCAATGTGGAATAAAAAGGCGCGTTATTCTCGGATGGGCCACTTGCCACAACCTGTAAAAGATTTTTGGAGTCAGAAGGACTTTTCGCGCTATCATGACGCCCTTCAATAATATCGGCTGGCAATGACCGGCCAGTTGTAAAATGCCAGTCTTCGGCGAATAAAGCGGTCAAATTACCAATCACCGGGCCATTGACCTGAAAGATCAGGTCAAACCACTTTGGCCGCTCCGGGTCATCACCCTCAAGGTAAAGCTTCCCTATGTTAAACCCTCCTGTGAAGGCCACCTGACCGTCACAGATCACAAGTTTGCGGTGATTACGCCAATTGATCTGAAAGCGTCTCTTAATTGGGTGGACATCAAGAAAACGGTGCATTTTCAGCCCTTTTTTCCGATAATCATCAATCAGGCGCTTATCAATGCCGTAGGATCCGAGAGCATCAAACAAAACGTGGACTCTGACTCCAGTCTGAGCTTTCGCCGCGAGTAGATCCAAAAACTGGATCCCCACACTATCTACCTGAATTTGATAAAATTGGATCAGAATATAGTCTTTTGCCTGCTCAATAGCTCCGCGGATTGCGCGAAACGCGTTGGTGCTGTTAACGTGCAGCCGGCAATCGTTTCCAGATTGCAAATGCTGGCCATGTAGCATCGATGCCCACATAGCCGTTCTATCAAAGCCAAGATAGCCCATCTGTGTCATTAGCTGCCTGTTGGTTGCGGCGATCTCATCTCGAGATTTACGGGCGAGTTTCAGGCTGGCTAGATGTTTTGACGCGCGTTTTCGGGCCGCGTACTGCTCAAAAGGATTAACTCCGAAACTCACATAGAAAATCGCCGTCAGGAGCGGAAACAGGGCGACACCCAATATCCAGCTAAGGCAGACAACGGGCTCCTGCTTTTTGACCAGAATATGTGCGGCCAGAACCGCGCTCAGAATAAGAGTCACAACCTGCGACAACTCACTCAAATCACTTTGAAAACTTCCCAATGGTCACTCCAAGGTTTTTGGTGTCAAATTAGTCGCCGCCAAAAAACATCTAAACTATTGGCAATATTCACGAAAATCTATATGTGGTACATTATAAGCCTTATCCTGGCTGACGACAATTGGTGGGGACTACGACTATGACAGAGCAGCAGAAAAAAGACCTTAAATCCTGGGAAGCCCTGGCGGCAAAAGAACTCCGCAACGTGGGTCTTGAGCATCTAAACAAGTTGACGCCTGAGGGACTATTCATAAAGCCTCTTTATACGGCGCTCGATACCAATGACATTGCCGCATTCACCCAGAGCCTCCCTGGACTGACTCCTTTTACCCGTGGCCCACGCGCCACCATGTACACCCACCGTCCGTGGACGGTTCGGCAGTACGCGGGCTTTAGTACGGCAAGCGAAAGTAATGCCTTTTACCGCAGAAACCTCGCGGCAGGCCAAAAGGGACTAAGTGTTGCTTTTGACCTGGCGACACACCGTGGCTATGACTCAGACCATCCGCGGGTCAAGGGTGATGTTGGCAAAGCAGGAGTTGCCATCGACACCGTCGAGGACATGAAAATTCTTTTTGACCAGATCCCCCTGAGTGAGATGAGCGTCAGCATGACCATGAACGGCGCCGTGCTGCCTATAATGGCATTTTATATTGTTGCGGCTGAAGAGCAGGGGTTCTCACAAGAACAACTCTCTGGAACAATCCAAAATGACATTTTAAAAGAATACATGGTGCGCAATACTTATATCTATCCGCCTGAGCCCAGCATGCGGATCGTGGGCGATATTATCGCTTACACGGCCAAACACATGCCAAAGTTCAACAGCATCAGCATCAGTGGCTACCACATGCAAGAAGCCGGCGCTGATAGCGCCCTGGAGCTTGCCTATACCATCGCCGACGGACTTGAGTACGTAAAAACCGCCTTAGCTCATGGTCTGGATGTCGACGAGTTTGCGCCGAGGTTGTCTTTCTTTTTCGCGATCGGCATGAACTTTTATATGGAGATTGCGAAGCTTAGGGCTGCCCGGTACCTGTGGAATGAGGTAATGAGCCAGTTCAAACCCAAAAACCCACAGTCTTCCATGCTTAGAACTCATTGCCAGACTTCAGGATACTCGCTGACCGAGCAAGATCCTTATAATAACGTCATCCGAACAACCATCGAGGCTATGGCCGCCGTCTTTGGCGGAACCCAGTCTCTTCACACTAACGCTCTAGACGAAGCTATCGCGCTCCCATCGGAGTCATCCGCCCGCGTTGCCCGCAACACGCAGCTCATTATCCAGGAAGAGACTGACATCTGTCACACTGTTGACCCATTTGGCGGTAGTTATTTTATGGAACGCCTGACCTGGGATCTTATTGAGAGGGCGCGTGTAATCATGAAGGAAGTTCACGACATGGGCGGCATGGTTCACGCCATCAATAAAGGCATCCCAAAGCTTCGCATCGAGGAAAGTGCGGCCAAAAAACAAGCCCGAGTTGACAGCGGTAAAGATGTCATCGTTGGAGTCAACAAGTATAAAGTCACGTCCGGTGGCGACTCTGTCGAGGTTCGCGATGTCGACAATACCACTGTGAGAGACGGTCAAATCAAATCCCTTGAGTCAGTAAAAGCCAAAAGAGACAACAACGCGGTTAAGAAGTGCCTGGCCGACCTTAAACGAAACGCCGCCGATAATACTGGAAATCTCATGGAGCTCTCCCTGGCCGCGGCCAGGGCCAGGGCAACACTTGGGGAAATCAGCGAGGCCCTGGCTGAGGTATTTGGGCGGCACAAGGCTCAGGTTCAGTCAATCAGCTCAGTTTACGCGACAGCCTTTGGAGGTCAGGACGTGATCACAAAAATCAGGGACCGCGCGAGTCACTTCGCGAAAACTAACGGGCGCAGACCAAGGATTTTGGTATGTAAACTTGGCCAGGACGGCCACGACCGCGGAGCTAAAGTTATCGCGACTGGTTTGGCAGACCTTGGTTTTGACGTTGATATTGGCCCCATGTTTCAGACCCCTGAGGAGGCCGCCAAAGAAGCGGTAGAAAATGACGTCCACGTGGTTGGCGTCTCAAGCCAGGCGGCAGGCCACAAAACCCTTGTACCAGATCTAATAACAGCCCTCAAAACCAACGGCGGACAGCACATCAGAGTTGTCGTTGGCGGCATTATTCCGCCACGAGACTATGAGTTCCTGAAGAATGCCGGATGCGCCGCTATTTTTGGCCCCGGCACCCCAATTCCAGAATGCGCTGAAACCATTTTAAATTTCCTTGAGAGCCCCAAGAAATGACACTCTCGCCAGCTCCGCAGCTGATCAAAGAAATCAGTCAAGGGTCACGCCCAGCGCTCGCCCGTGCTATTACGATTCTTGAGAGCACAAGAACGGATCATAGACAGTGGGCTGAAGAAATTCTTGAGAGCCTACTGCCAAAATCTGGAAATGCCATAAGAGTGGCGATCAGCGGACCTCCAGGGGTTGGCAAAAGTAGTTTTATTGAGGCCCTTGGCCTTCACCTAGTAAATCTTGGCAAAAAGCTTGCTGTTCTTGCCATTGACCCGTCGTCACCAGTGACGGGCGGGAGCATCTTGGGAGACAAAACCAGAATGGAGGAACTCGCCAAGTCTGAGAGCTGCTTTATCCGGCCATCACCCACATCTGGGGCCTTAGGTGGAGTGGCCCGACACACCCGAGAGACACTTTTTCTCTGCGAAGCCGCGGGTTTTGATGTCATCTTGATTGAGACAGTCGGCATCGGACAATCCGAGGTCATGGCCGCGAGCATGACCGATATTTTTGTCCAACTTCATCAGCCTTATAGTGGCGACGAGTTACAGGGCATCAAAAAAGGCGTCATGGAGCTGGCTGACCTCGTGGTGATCACTAAAGCTGACGGTGACGCGAAAACGGCTGCCGATCTCGCGCGAGTAGAACTTGAAAGAGCGATCTCGCTGACCCGAACAGAGGCTGAAGAAAAAGCCGACGTATTGATTTCGAGCGCCCACAACAATATCGGGATCACTGAGGTTTGGCGCAAATTAGAAAACATATACGCTTCCAGAACGACCTCGGGAGCACTCCGCTCAAAACGCAAAAAACAGGCGAGAAGCTGGCTCCAGCAAGAGATCGAGTCTGAGTTATTTGATCTTCTGTCAAGCCATCCCCGTTATGACGACATGCTCGCAACGACAGTCGGCCGGTTGGAGGCCTCAGGCGAGCATTGCGGTCGGGCAGCGCGCAACCTTGTGCGGACGCTACTCACCCAGGCACCCTGAATTTATTTGTGCTGAATCTTTTTCCAGTAGCTCTCTCGATCAAACCCAGGAGAGTGCGGAGGTGTATGACACATCGCGCAGGCTGTTTTTGCGTCAATGCTGCTCTTAATTGTAGGGTTTTCCACGTGCCGCCTTCTTGGCCCATGACAACTCTCACACTGAACATTGGAAAACTGAGGACTCTTATCCTCACTCACGTAGCCACCCTTCGTTGAGAAGCCCAGGACGTGACATTCCACACAAGGTGGCTCTTCCTGCTTTTCCTTCAGCTTTAAAGATGCCATCGCGCTCGCGTGCTTTGACTGGGCCCAGATTTCATAGGCGGATTTATGGCAGGACAGACAAGCCGCTGATCCGGCGAATTCAGAGGATCCCAAGTCTTTTTCCCGTCGGCCGATCATGGCGAGAAAGCTATCTTTGGACTTGGTCTTAGCTTCAGAGAAGATTTTTTTGATATCGTCAGAAAGTCCATCATCTTCCCCGGCACGAAGCCAATGGATGGTTTGGAGTGCCGGCAACCCAGACAAGGGCAATCCCGGTGTTATATTACCAGCGCAAGACCCGCAATTAGGCTTAAGGGCGTTTGCCAAAGTTTGGGGAACCGCCGTAACCTCAAGCCCACCAAGGCGCAAAATGCCTCCTCCACCAAATGGGACAGACCAAGCCATTATCTGACCCTTGGATTCGCGGGTAAGAGAACGCTCATTTTTCTGCTCCTGATCCCCAAGCTCAAGTCCAAGTTTTGTCTGATTTGAACTCACAATAAGATCAAAAAACTTAGACTTATAAAAAAACGACAAATCCTTGTCGGTACCAGAGAATATCAGTACCCGCGTGGCACCCTTTTTAACAGGAGATACCCTCCGCCATCTGCCGATGAGGCCGGGATCCGCCACCGTAAGGTTTTTGTCGACTAACCCCAAGTAACCGTAAATTTCCGCCCCCTCTTTAGTGACTACGGTACTGGTTTTTACCCTCATGGAAGGGCCTTTATAATTTGAGAGAACCCAGTTCAGGTCAGGAATGGACTTCCCATGGGCAAGTCGACTCCATTCCAATTGATTAAGAAGGCTCGCGGTGGGCTTAATTATCTCCAGCGCGCGGGCAAGTGCTGTGGACTCGGGAGTTTCCGCGTCGAGATCAAGCAAGCTATTACCCGCGTCCACCACCAAGAGCCCCGGACTGGAGGCGCGGTAACGAGAGATGACCGTGGCAAGGCGCTTGACTCCGCCAACATCGGTACGCGGATCACAGCCGCAAGGCTCGACATGTCCTCTAAGATCACCAAATGCGGCGACTGGCAGAGCAAAAAGTCTCTGCCCTGCCACCAAAACCATAAAAAAGACAAAAAATCTAGCCATTTAGACGATTATACTTCCACTAATACCATTGGTTTACTATACCGATACCACCAATATTTTGATTATAGGACACTGGGTTGATTATGACATTCCAAATTACCATGACCGACGCCGCTATTTCTGCGGCAAAAAATTATAAGTTAGAAAACGAAACCTATAGCGACCAGTGTTTGAGGGTTTACCTTTCCGGAAAAGGGTGTGACGGCTTTGAATACGGCGTCAGTTTTGACTCCTCCCAGGACGGCGACCACATTATTAAAATCACCGACGACGTTTCGCTAATCTGTGATGAAAAATCAATGGAGTTCGTTAAGGACTCTATAATCGATTGGATAGACGACGAGCGCGGCCAGGGGTTTTTAGTAACTAACCCCAATCACAAAAAATTCCGCGGAAAATTTTACAAGAAAACGGCGTGGAAAGAGCGTCTCTCGGATGCCCCTACACTGAACACATAAGAAAATTAAACTAATACTGTTATTGAACGCGTCTATTTAAACGCCACAATTTCAACTTTTTGGGTAAACATCTGGCTCGACAGGGACTTCACGAAAACGGCCACCTCGCGCGTCGCTTCAAGAAAGTCGCGGTTAATGGCCAGGAGACTGCCCGCCTTATTGATATATACTTTTTTTCCCTGCTGAGTATTTTTGGATACCCATTCCTTCAACTCCTCGATTGATAGACCCGATGCGTCATAAAGCGAAGTCCTTGAGCCCTTAAAGACCAAATCACCTTTCATGAGAAACCTGATTTTATCGGCGGCCGTCGCGTCAACACCCGAGCCGGATATTTGCATTATCACTTTACCCGTCTTCGCGACAAAAACCCCATTCGCGGAAATACCCTGCGACTTTACAACCCTCACATTCTCGCTTTTCATCATAAGTGGTAAAAGCGAAAGATATTGTGATGGTGTAGTCACGATCATCTGAAATTTGAGAGATGCCTTGGGTGGAGTCGGGAATAACTCCGCTTTTTGCTCACCGCTGCCATCGATAGATGACAAACCGACCACAAGTGGCACACTATTGGCGGCATCGCGGTATGAGCAAATGGTTGTCTCCACCACGTTACCCGCAAACGACCAGCGCTGCCCACGTTTCGTTTTCACCCTGGCGCCGCCGCGAAGACCTACCACCGCGCATGGTACTCCGTCTTTATTCGGCTCTCCATTCAAAGACCCGAATTCAGAAAGCTTCAACTCGAAAGAGCCGCCTTTTGTGAGCAGAACCCTTTTTTTCTCAGCGCCATTTGTAAGCTCGAATGCTGGGGACCACTCAGGCGGCATATTCTTTGGCTCAGTCCATCTTAAAGTGGCAAGTTCGCCACTAGCCGCGGTTAAAGACGCGAAGGTAAAGTACTCTGCCTTCAACTCAGACGTATCAGGCTTAATCTCAGTGCCAACAACGGCAAACTCCGGAGGTGGGGGAGGTGCAATGACCTTTTTTGGTTCCTCGACCGGGGGAGGGGGAGGCGGTGGTGGTAGAACTTCCTCCAGCAACACCACCGGCATCACGTCTACCACGGGGGGGGTCACCAACGGTTCTGGTATGGTCTCCTCTTTAATGGATTTAGGACGACGCACACCCTTAAACTCTCTTACACCACCACTGTCGCGAACGATCCCACGCTCCTCGCCTGGCTCAATCACATAATCACGGCCGGCGACTCGAATAATAATCGGGTTCTGAGTTTTGTGGACTTTAGCATTAGACCTTTTGATGCTCTGAATAGCGACAGAACCCTTGGGCAGACTAAGTATATAGGTTAATCCGCTACTCTGACGAATGGTACTCAACGTCAAAGTTGAATCCTCACCAATATTTGCAACCCGGCCGTCACCAAAGTCGACAACCACGCCTGAAGATTTTCCGGTCGCGAGACGATCGCCATCATAAATACCTTGTTTAGAGTCGCTGATCCGCTTCCACCGTGTATCGTCTTCGCTGCGGTACGTGACATCACGGGCTGTCTTCACGACCCTGGCTACCGGTGTACCGGAAATCGCGAAAAACCTGTCCTCATGGAGTAAAAAATATCCCACCGCGCCGATGGCAACAAGCCACATGACGGTCAGGACATTTTTATTCCACGATGAACCCACCAAGAACACTCCCCAATTTGGTTTGTTTTCTATTTTATGCCAAACATTTTTAGACCTCGATACTGGGCATATCGGTCATTTGTCTCCAAACTTTAGAATCCCCTACCCTAACATTTTCTATTTATCTGCCGATCCACCTTTCGACAGATCCAGTTTTCAAGGAGGTCTCTGGATGTTTACCACATCAAGCACCCGGTCATTGACCGCGAAGCTTTCATTCCTAATGACAATCGTCGTCATGGCTACCGTTACAGCCATGACCATTCAGTCAGCCGGAAAATTCAGCCAATATATCCTTCAAAATATCGAGGAATCATCAACCGCCATGGCGGAGCGATCTGCTACGGACATAGCCGCGATCCTAGACGGATGGGCAGGACAGGTCGCCGTAGCGACATCAAAGCTCTCGACAGTCAAGCAAGACGCAACAAAAAATGATGACGATCTGGCCGCGACGCTTCGAGCCGATAAAGACCTGCTG
Source organism: Oligoflexales bacterium (assembly GCA_947468665.1). Classification (GTDB taxonomy): domain Bacteria; phylum Bdellovibrionota_B; class Oligoflexia; order Oligoflexales; family RGVZ01; genus CAMDKS01. Next base: position 73,895 of record CANILH010000002.1, read on the forward strand.
TTGCTTAATCTCTATGCTGTTGAGGGGGCGTCCATAAAACTAGTTAGGCAAGCCCAGAAAACGACTGAAACGGCGTCACCTAACAAGCCATCCGGGACCGAGATCCCCCCAGAAATTGTCGCTAAAATTATGACTGACTTCTCGCGGGAGATCATGACCCATCCTGACTTGTTCAAAAATGAGCGCGTGGTTCGAAATGTTACCCCGGTCGCCAAGGCGCCAACAATGCTTCTGGCGATCAAATTCACCATTCCGAACCAACCGCAGAAATTCGCGGTCATGGCGCTTCTCGCCAACATGACAAAGATTCAGGTTTCCCTTCCACAAAGCAGATACACGACAGGATATGTTATCAGCGGAGATGGCAGCTTTTTCGCCTCCGCCGATGAGGCAAACATGTTAAAGTCTGACCCAATCAAAGGTAACGCATTGGTAACCATGGCGCTTAAACGCATCGCGCCATCCGGTTTCATTTCCGACTTTACAGACAAATTAAAGAAGCAAAAGGTTGGTAGCTTTGCTCAGACTCCTGGAAAAATGCAGCTATATGTCGTCGTCGAACGCGATCGTAAAGCAGCCTTCCAAGTACTCACACGTATGTACGTCACATCAGTGGTTTGGGGCGGACTGATACTTTTGATCGCCGCGATGGCGAGCTATCTCAGTGCCGGAAGCGTCACAAAACATCTACGGGAGCTGGTGACCGCGACCAAACGAATCGCGGCTGGAGACTTCGCGGTTCGTCTGCAGCCAGTTTCAGGCGATGAGGTTGCAGAACTTGGTCACAGCGTCAACAATATGGCGTCGCGAATACAATCTCTCATGAACACTGAAGTTGAAAAGGCGAGATTTGAGAAAGAACTCGAAACCGCCAAAATGGTACAATCTACGTTTTTCCCCAAAAAGGCGATTCAAACCGCTAATCTTTCAGTAACTGGATCATACCAGCCAGCTACCGAGTGTGGTGGGGATCTCTGGGGACACTACCGCGTCAAAGAGGGGGTTGATCTTATTTTCATCGCCGATGCCATGGGACACGGTGCCCCAGCGGCGCTTGTGACAGCGATCGCCTACGCAACATGTCAGTCGGTTTCAAGTATCCTACGTGATACTCCGATCGATCCGTCACCTGCGGTACTTCTAAAACGACTCAATCAAATCATTCTTGAAGCCGTAGACGGAAAAATAAGCATGACTTTCTTCGCCTCACTCATTGATTTTAACCGTGGTACGATTACATACGCCAACGCTGGGCACAATTTTCCGTTTATTCTGACCAGTGATAAGGAGGATCCTCGGTTCAGTAAAAGCGGCAGAAAATCCGCTGGCACCACCCCCGTGGGCGCCATAACCTTAACTCTCCAGGGAACGCCACTTGGAGTGGATCGCGACGCCGAGTATAAGGAAAAAACCATCGAATTCAGGGCCGGAGATAAGATATTCTTCTTCACTGATGGGCTTATCGAGAATCATCTTAATGGACAGCCTCCCATTGGCCGCAAGAATCTTCTAGACGCGATCTGCGAATTCGGGAAGGACCCGATCGAGCTAATTCAGGAAAAAACCCTCGCGAAAGCGAAAGCCGCGTTTGGCGACCAAAGCCTCCAGGACGACGTCACAATCGTAGTCGCCGAAATTAGCAAGTCATGGGTCATACCAGTAGTGACGTCACCGTTGAACAATCCAGCCAACGAGGTCTTCTCCCTGTCTGAGGGGATTCCACCGCCCCCACCCGCTCTGACGCTGGATCTTGGCGCAGTTGTCCCTGTGCCCGCAGGAGCGGGGGTGGTGTCATTTGATTTGGGCGGAACTGTGTCGGAAGCGAAGCCGACAAACAACCCGAGCGACGCCAATGATCCAATGAATCTTAATTTTAAGCTTACAGGAGTCTCATAACCTCACGGCAATTCGGCCTTGAGCGACAAAACCCATCCGCTGCCATACTTCGTCTCAAGTCGGCACTCAAAACTTTGATCAATTTTTTTTCTTAGGCGGGACATGTGACTGTCCACCGTACTGGCAGAAACATGAGTGCCTGACCAGACCTTCCTGACTAACTCCTCACGGCTTATTGGCTGGTTCACCGCCATCGAAAGCACCTGAATGATTCTGATCTCCTTTGGGGTTAGGGCTTCTTCAACGCCGGTCGCTGTCACTCTCATACAGGCGGCACCCCGATCCACTTCTATGTCACCGATCCTGATGCAATCGTCCCCTAGGCTCTGAGTCGGCTTCGGAGGCTTGGGTGCCGTCAATTTACGCAGCAATTTGGCGGCTTGAACCATGTCTTCAGGCAACCCAAGTGAGGCAATATTAAAGCTTTCCACAACTTTTTTCTGATCTTCAGACAGATGACCGATCACACACAGGTGGTTTCGCGAATACTCTTTTAAAAAGCGTGAAAATGATGAATGAATCGCCATCAGGTCGTCCTTTTGGTTCAAGTAAACGAGGCAAATATAACTCTCGCGACGCGGAATATCGCCGAGACCAAGCAGACGACCGAAGCTCAAAAGACTTGCTACACGCCGCACCCCGAAGAACCCGGATAAAACTTCAGAAAATTCCTCAAGCCAGACATCGGTGGTGCCAACAAGCCATATGATAGACATTTGGGGTCCTTTTCTACTAGGATAGCAACTGCGCTGACACCACGGATCAGAGCCCAGTACTTACATCTCAATATTTTAACCTATTTTTTGGATTTTTATGGCGATTCAGGACGACACCCCGGCTCAAGATTGGGAAATCACCAAAAAAGAAGTTAATCTTGAAGAAATCCGGGCGGCAAAAGTTCGCATAAAGTCTTATGTGCCAGAAACTCCAGTATCACGAAGCCTCTATAACAGTGACAACCTCGGCCACGATGTTTTTTATAAACTCGAGAACTTCAATATCACTGGATCCTTTAAAATCCGCGGCGCCGGAAATGCCCTATTGTCCGCCAATGAAAACGAGAAGGACTCTGATGTCATCGCCGCGAGCGCCGGCAACCACGCCCAGGGTGTCGCATACATCGCGCGAATCCTGAAGCGTAGCGCGAAAATTTTCATGCCCGAACGAACCCCGATCGTTAAAGTGGCGGCAACCAGATCGCACGGCGCTGAAGTTTTTTTAACAGGCCTGCTATATGACGATGCCTATCAGGCGGCTGTTCAATATCAATCGAAACACGGCGGTACAATCGTTCAGGCGTTTGCCGACGCCGCGGTAATCAATGGACAGGGAACAGCTGGCCTTGAGATTCTCGATCAAATACCCACAGTCGGTGTCATCATTGTGCCAATTGGCGGCGGAGGCCTTATTGGGGGAATTGGATGCGCGGTTAAAACCCTTAGACCGGATATTAAGATAATAGGTGTCCAGACTAAATCCTTTCCCGCGATGAAAGAGTCCCTCGCTGCCGGCAAAGTCACCGGTCAAACATCTGGCATGACGATCGCGGACGGGATCGCGGTGAAGCGCCCCAGTTCCCGGACCCTTTCTTTGGCACAGCAATATGTCGATGAGATCCTGCTGGTCAGCGATGACGACATCGCTGCGGCAATTATGAGTCTCATGGAAAAAGATCACTTATTGGCTGAAGGCGCTGGAGCGGCCTCCGTCGCGGCACTTCAGGTCTATAAAGACAAAATCATAAAACTAGCCAATGGCAAGTCAGTATGCTGCGTTATTTCTGGCGGAAATATTGATGTGACTCTTGTTGGCAGAATAGCCAACCGGGGCCTCGTTGCGACAGGTCGAATGATGCGATTGACTGTTCGTATGGCCGACCGACCTGGGCAATTGGCTGAATTACTCAAGGCCATTGGAAGTACAGGTGCCAATCTCATCGACCTAAGACATAATCGGCACTTTGGGGCCCTTTACTATAGCGACGTAGATGTCGAAATAGACCTCGAGACCACCGATTTCGCCCATCAGGCGACAATCAGAAAAAACCTCGACCAAATGAAATTGAATTATACACTTCTCTAGCGGGAACACTTAGTCAACGCATTCTGCTGTTCCACGGTTTGTAAAGAGTGTGTGCCACACCCAGCTGCTCCAGTATTTTACCAACGCAAAAATCAACCACATCGTCCAATTCAGATGGTTTTTGGTAAAATCCCGGCATAAGAGGGATCATTTCAGCACCAGCCTCAACTAAAGAGGTCATATTTCGAAGATGAATTAAACTCAGTGGGGTTTCTCTCGGACAAATCAGTAGTTTTCGACGTTGCTTTAAAACCACATCAGCACTGCGCTCAAGCAAATTCCCGGATATCCCTGTCGCGATTCGCGCAAGCGTCCCCATACTACATGGCGTGACTACCATAGCGTCTGGAGTTGATGTACCGCTCGCGAATGGAGCGAACAAATCCTGGATTCCAAAAACCCTGATAATATCTTTTTCAGACTTGTCGAGTTTTCCGGCCATGGCCTTTAATAGCAGACTACCACTCGGAAGCTCGTGCCTCGCTACTTTCTCACCCGTGTCGGTAACAACCACATAAACACGTTCTATACTTTTTGAGAGAATTTTGACCAGTCGATCCGCGTAAATAGCTCCCGAAGCGCCTGTGACGCCCACCAATACACTAGCTGGAATACCTTCAGGTGTTCTGGACATAAGCATCAACCAAAGAGAAGGCGAGAAAAATAACACTTACCAAGGCGTTCAAATTAAAAAACGCGACATTGATGCGTCTGGATGTTCCGGTGATCATTGCGCCACGGATTAACCAATGTTCATAAAAAAGAATCAGCCCCACCGCGACCACACCCAAATCCCACCAGATACCAGTTGTCGCGACACCTCCAGCGGTGACCAGGCAACCAACCATCGTAACGAACGAGGCTCGACTGAGCCAAATCGCCGCCCGGTGACCTAACTTCGCGGGAACGCTATGGAGACCATTTAACTTGTCAAAACTTTTATCCTGTAATGAATAAAGCAAATCAAATCCGGCCGTCCAAAAAGCTACCGCGACCCCAACTAAAGCGACGGAAGCCGAGACTCGGTTAAATAGCGCTATCTCAGCGGCCAATGGCGCCAGTCCAAGACAAAAACCAAGATACCAATGAGTAAGCCACGAGACTCGTTTCATCACGCTATAAAACGCCAGGACAGCCAGCAGCAAAGGCGACAGCAGTCCAGCGAGCTCCGATAAACTAAACGCCACGGCGACGAAAAGAGCTCCAAAGGCCAGCGTAACCGAAAGGTACGCGCGGGCCGAAACAAGACCCGCCGGCAAGGCCCGGGTCACGGTCCTCTCGTTTGCGGCGTCAAAGTCACGATCAAGATAGCGATTCATTCCCATGGCGAAACTTCTGGCGAAAATCATACAGATAACTATTTGCGCAAGCCGAGTTATAGAAACTCCCGCGACACCTGTCAGCGTCAAGGCGACACCGACAAAAGGAAGGGCGAATATTGAGTGCGATAATTTTATATCTTTGGCGAAGACACCCAATAGTCTCGAAGTCTGCCCGCCATTGATCAAAGAGACAGTTTGCACAGCTTATATTTCCAAAGTTCATTATCCCTGAAACGAAATGCGCCTATACCTTTTTCACGATCGGTTAAATAGCCGGCCGCCAACACTGTACCTTTAGGGAACACCCCGACATCAGACAACACCTCAGCGCCGGAGGCGTCTACTTTTACCCGGCTCAGAGATCCCTCGGCATCAATCCACTTAATCAGCCCAAGAAAAGCCTTGTTCCCATTAGAGAGCCAGACGGGCTCTCCCAAATGCACATCAGGGAACGGAATATCTTTTTTCCACGCGAGCGTAGCCGACCTATTTGAGACACTTACCGCGGCCACTATAAGTGAGGCTTGTCCGATCATGGAGTCACCTCGCACAACGGCTAAAACAATCCTTGTTCCAAGGGCCGACGCCGACCAGCTTTCAAGTCCGCTTTTCGTTGCTAGAGTAAATTTACCCTGCTCGGAGAACTTCCCCGCGGAATCAATCTGAACTACGGAAAATTGACTGTTGTTCTCGTCGACGGGTTTACCCTGCTCAACAACATACGCATTCTGTCCTGAGTCGTTAGATACGACGGTCGCGAAGCGGGTATGGGCCTGATAAGACGATAGTGTAAAATTCCAGTTAGGTCCCTTCTCTGGGCTTACGAAAACAAATGACGAGTCAGTCTCACTGTGATGCAGCTGAAGCCACCATCCCCTCGACGCTGCGACCAGACTGCCGGAATTAACTTCTTCCTGCAGCGGAGTCGCCATCCTGGATACCATTCGGTTATCGCGGACGCCTCGTATCTCAAGCCATGCACGGTCGTTTTTATTTTGGATAACAAACGCCACCGGCTCTTTGTTCCATTCAGAAAGTGCCACTACGTGCGCGTCGCGGCCGACGGGAAATGACTTTAATTTTTCAGAGTTAAAGTTATCTTTCGAGTCCGCGTAGACTGGCAGCTGGCTCCCGTTACGAAGTCTCATGGTCGCGACAAATCCACCGTTACCGGCAGACGTCCCGGTCACCTTCGCGATATCAATCTCAGACTCTTTAACAGGCCATGCCGAGCATGAAAGTGCGCCCACTCGTCCAAGCTCAGTCCACTCAGAATCAATTGTTTTTGTGTTGGTCGTGGTACAACCGCTTAAACCCAAGATCATTAAAAAAATGGCAATTATTTGTAGCTTATTCAACATGCGCGCTCCCAAAAATACCCTGAATTCTGCAAAAAAAACGCTCCCCGCCTCAAGCTTTGGCTCAATCAGCCGAAACACCTTCCACAAGGGCAAGTATTTAGTAGCACAAAACAGGGACCCATATGAGCGTAAAATACATCAAATCAATGCTGGGCTTAGGTTTGGTCTTGTCATTGACGTCCTGCCGCTCGCTGTTCTTCGCGACAGATATTATACCGAGCACGGTACAGGTTCCTTATATGAAAAATTCGAGCAACGAATGCTATTATCTGGATGATTTTATGCCGACCCCGGACGCTCTCATTACAGGCCGAAATGGCAACCTATCACTGCGATATTACTCGTATAAGGCTGCGACCTACAAAGAGTGGGACAACACCAAAATCAACCTGTCCTTCTACTCAAATGACATGCGCTGCTGGTCACTTTTTGAGGAATTTTATACGTCTCACTGACGGCAAAGATGCCGCCATAAATCTAGCCTGGGTACGTCACCCGGGTATTTTTTTGCTATAATTAAATAAAGCTAAGGAGAAAATGACTATGCATGAAGGTTTGGCAATTTATTTATCTGCTTTATTTTTAATCACAACGTCGTCCTGCGTTACCGTTACCTCTGCTCCAGCAGCAAAGGATACTCAGCAAACATCCTTTGTCAGTCAAGGCAATCAGTTTGCCAAAGACGGTCTTCTTCGTGAGTCAGTGGACGCCTACAAAAAGGCCATCGCTAAAGACCCGAAGAGCCTCACGGCTCACCGTAACCTTGGTATTGTCCTGGTCAAGGCAGGAGATCCACAAGGAGCCATCACGAACCTTGAGATTTCACTCAGCGAATTTGACAGCAACTTTGAGACAAATTTTTACTTAGGTGAGGCCTACCGCGCCGATGACAAATACGCGGAAGCGATTTTCAGGTACAAAAAGGCCCTAAAAATCCAGCAAAACGACGTACGGGCGATGAAAAGCCTGGCGTGGTGTTATTTCAAAATCCGTTTTTATAGCGAAGCCCTCAGCGTTGCTCAGCAAGTACAAAAGATCGCGCCAGATGACGAGCAGGCTCCCATGATCCTCGGCCGGACACAGCTCAAACTAAAAAGAGATTCCGAGGCGCTCGCCACACTTAAACGGGGCGCTGAGAAGACTGGAAAGCAATCCCTGCCCTACTATCAAAGCGTTATAGCTGAGGTTCTGGCGGCCCAGGGCAAATCAAAAGAAGCACTTGAGACATGGCGCAAAGCACTAAAGGCACAGCCTATGCTGGCCGGCGCATTGCTTGGTACTGGCAAGCTGCTGCTCGAAAGTGGACAAACAAAAGAGGCTGCCGATTATCTCGAGCGGGCGGTACGTATCAAACCCAAGATGTATGATGGTCATTATTGGCTCGCCCGCAGCCTCGAGGAGTCCAGCCCAGACAGGGCGCTCCGGTATTTCAACTATTTCAGAAAAAACGCTGCCAACGATCCAGAATTTGTTGAACTTGTTCAGGATGCCCGTAAAAGAACAGCCGACTTAGCAACTCGGGTTAAAATGGAAGACAACTGATCAAAGCAACTTCATCTCGGCTTTTTGGTAGCTCAGCAGGCTTCGTCTCGCCTCAAATAAGTTCTTATAGCTCTCATAGCGGATGCGCAGTTTCTCAGATTCTGCGCGAGCCGTCACAAGTTTCATTAGAAATTCCTCGTACTCAGAATCCGTCTCCATAAGACGTTTAAGCTTAGCCTCAGTCTGACTACCATCGTCAAGTCTGATAGAGATTCTGGCTCTTATCGTATTTTTCATGAATTCGAGTCGCTCAGCCTCTTTTCGCGCGCCAACGTATTCAAGCCCCACTTTATTGGCCAAGTGAACTATATCCTCTAAACCCAGTCGGTCAGCGCCGGCGCCGGCGCCGGCTGCTGGGGATGATGCCTGACTAAGGGCGTCACCTTGAAACTTTACGGGTGTCTGCCCTGACTTATCCATTGAGTTGGTTGACCTTCCAAAAATGATTAAAAGTAATCAGCATTATTGCAGATTTTTAACTTTTATAAACCGTTGAATCACGCCCAAAAGATCCTGCCTTTTATGGCTAAAAATCATAATTAATCCAGCTAGTTATATCACAGCCTCATATTTCTTACTGTTTCTCCGATGAGCCTATTATGGATATATGGCTAACCGGCCAATTTAGTGTATAATTAGTAGACAGGCGCTCTCCAGGCTGGCGCAATAAAACCCCTTAAGTTATTTGGGGAGGTATCAAGTGAGCACATCATCATTAGATCTTCTCATGAGTCCGCAGGAATTTTTCCGAGGAAAAATAACAGACGCGTCGCACCGACTAAACGTCAAGCTTGACGAGCACGTTGAGTTTTATCTGGTCAATCTGCTGACTAATTTTATCGCCACCTCCACCTTTAGCGGGGACGCTGAAACATCTGACGACATTCTATCGACGCCACTGGTCTTTATGCTTAAGCGCGCGCTGGAGGCGCCACCGGAAAAACAGCCGCAGCTATATCGCAGACTGGGCGACGCGAGCTTATATGTCTCAGGATTTTTCCAAGACTACTTCAACGGAAAAACATTCGACATCAACTACTACATTACAATGGGCTCCTCCGCTTATGAGCAGGCTTCCGCGCTGTCCCGCGGTTATGTTCGTGACGATGGGATCCCGGAGACTCTTGAGTCTCTTTCTCGGAATTTTCTCCAGGTAGTTGACATCATGGCTCAGGCATCTGACTCGACCGCGATCCAGCAGGACTCAAACATATTAGTTCTCTATGACAGGTGGAACAGATCCGGCTCTGATCGCCTGCGTGGGCTCCTTGAGGACAAGGGGATAAACCCGGTCCGGGTTCCGCTGAAACTAGCACACTAGGGAATAGCCCAATGTCCTCACAATCTGATCAAAAATCCCTGAACATCCGGTCACACGCCCGTGCCATTGAGTCCTACTTGACGGAATACCGGGGATTGAGATCTGAGCACTCCGTGGAACTCTTTATTCAGAGCTTTTCAGAAGAGTTTTTGAGAGCATGCTGCCCGGAAGCTTTAGCCCTGTCAGCCACGTTTATTGCCGATGAGACCCATGCGGAGGCCTTCGTTGGTATTCACATAAGTGAGGAACTGGCTGAGACTCTCTCTGGCCACCAAAACCTAAGTACGCTCTTAAATCACCGCGAGGGACTCGATGCGTTCCTTATCCTCACGGAGGAAATCAGCCATTTTCATCACTATGTAACCTCCGCCGATAAAAATACGAAACTCAGCAGATTTGATCTGGAGCTTCAGGCCGAAATAGAAAAGGTCATTGTTGGATCACTCGCGCTAATTGAAACTTTCGGTAAATCACAGACCCAGGAGCTGATTCTCATTTTGTTTAACGAATCAATCATTAAAGGCACGCTGACTGACTACGCCCTTGCTTCAAAGATCGCCGAGAAATTCTGGAAAGATAATATCAAAAAACTCGGGCCGTCGATTGTCTTTGACAGCAGGTTTCGCAGCATCATCCGTCAGGCCGCGACGTTAAACGGTGACGACAAAATACGGGCTCTCGAAATAAGTATTCTCGCGGCGTAGCGTAATACCTAAAGTTCTATATTCCTGAACCACCACCGCTTTGATATAGCTTTCGCACCAACTCAGCCTCAAGAAAGTGCCCTGTCAGCTTAAGGTCGTCGATGACTGCCCGGAAATCACTTTCCGACACTTTCCCTGAGGACGCCGCGATCTTTATATCGGTAATCCCAGCCTCAACCTCTCCATTTTGGAGCAATAATTTTCCACGGCTTAGTCGGACATTGCCGTCAAGGGGTCTGATCCTTAACGCCTCAGTAAAATCGTGATAAGCCTCTGGCGCGGTTTCCGCACTCAAAGCCGCCTCATAGTACCTTTTAACAACAACCACAGGATCCACGGTTCTTGCGACCGCGATCATCGAGAACACCGCTAGTGAAAGGTAAACAAGCCATGCGATGTGAGGGTTTTTCGCGCGCAAACGGTTTGGGCGCGAGCGAAGCAGCGCCTCCATCAACAGCCATCCGGAGATCAGCCCCCCGATATGAGCCGCGTTATCGATCACCGGGATAATCAATCCCAAAATAAGGTTACTTACGACCATCCCCGAATAAATTCGTTTGCGGGGTCTGATACGCTCCCCAAGCTGGTCAAACCGCTCACTGATCAGCCCCTCAAGTTTAAAACCAGCGCCCAATAGACCAAATAGCGCGCCGGAAGCTCCGGCGCTGAGAGAAAGAGAAAAGAGACAACTTGAGAGGTTACCGATAATCCCTGTCACCAAAAAAACCCCGACAAACCATTTTGAACCCAAAATATGCTCTATCTGATAGCCAATATAATAGAGACCCAACGCGTTGAAAAAAAAGTGAATGAGACCGATATGAACAAACATCGGAGTTACAAAACGCCAGTACTCACCGCGGGCGATATCAGGAATCGACTTACTGCCAAACTCACGGATAAATTCCATACTCGGCATGAAAATCGCTGATGGCTCACGCAAAACCATCAATACAAAAATAACCGTATTAAGGAGCAGAATTCGCCCTGACCACGTTCCAAAAAAATAAGACGCTCCACGCGGCTGCCTTACAACAGGAAGAATGGGCATATCCTGAATGGTGTCATTTCCCATGATATCTCACGAAGGTGATTAAAAAATCGCGTAATCCGTCGATGGCGCATGCATCTCAAGAAGCTTGGCAGGTGGATCCAGACGAGGAGATTTTTTCGACAACATCCAAACCGGGGTTGGGCCCGCGCGTCCTGGCATAAAAACAACGACTTGAGCGATCTCGGCCAGATCACCACTTCTGCCGATCACATCGGCCGACAGACGAAGGGTCGCACCCTCCTCCAGTCCTGCATTGATATGATCACTTTCAAGATGAAGTTTCGCGAATTTAGGAGAGCCCGCACTCGCCTTGAAATCCACGCTGAATCCACCGGACTTTAACTGCTGAATCCCGGTAACCGTAAAATCACCACCCACACGCTCAATTTTGATGACAGCACTACTAGCTGCCGCGGACTTGGAAGACTCCGCACGCGCGGTGAAACTAACCGAGAGAAAAGCCCCCAAAACAGCGATCAACCCAAATATTAAGTTCATTATTGTTGTAACCTCACTTTATTGAGCGTCAAGAGCGCCTCCAGACCGGATCCATAGGGACACTGCAAGAATATCAGGATACAGAGACCGATCGACAGGCATACCAGGGGAAATCTGTCTAATTCTATCATGAACCTTGGTTAAAGGAAGGGACGGTTTTAAAGGCCCCTGCAAATCCACGCCTTGAGCCGCGGTCAGCGCCTCAATTGAAAGAACATCAGCTACATGCGCGCATATTTTAATGGCCTTGCGTGCTGCAATCGGGCCCATACTAACGTGATCTTCTTTGTCCGCAGACGTTGGGATTGAGTCAACTGACGCCGGATGACAAAGAATTTTATTTTCCGAGACCAATGCGGCGGCCACGACATGAGGAATCATAAAGCCACTGTTAAGCCCGCCTTCATTTATGGCAAACGCGGGCAAACCACTCATCGCGGGGTTCGTCAATTTCTCGATTCGACGTTCTGATATACTTCCCAGCTCAGCCACTGCAATCCCCAGAAAATCCAGTGCCATGGCCAAAGGCTGACCATGAAAATTACCACCGCTTATTACAGATCCATCCTCAAACACCAGGGGATTATCCGTTACAGAATTTAAATCCCCATCCACCCGGGCGGCGACAAATTCAATTACGTCCCTGGAGGCCCCATGCACCTGTGGAATACAGCGAAAGCTATAAGGATCTTGCACGCGGTTACAGCCCGCGTGACTTTCCATAATCTCGTCTTTCCCGGAAAGTAAGCTCAACATACGCCCCGCGACTTTGCGCTGCCCAGGTTGCTCGCGGACAGAGTGAATCCTCGGATCAAACGCTGATTTTGTGCCTCTGAAGGCCTCCAGGCTCAGCGCGGCGATAACGTCAGCTGACTCTGCCAGAATACTCGCGTCTCGCACCGCAAACGCGCCAAGTACTGCCATGAACTGCGTGCCATTAATCAACGAAAGCCCTTCTTTCGCGCTTGGAACGAGTGGCTCCACATGCGAGGAACGAAGGGCCTCTTTGGCCGCCATACGCTCACCCTTGTATATCACGTCACCCTCACCAATAAGCCCGAGCGCCAGGTGAGAAAGTGGGGCCAGGTCACCTGAAGCCCCTACGCTGCCCTGCATCGGGACAATCGGTAATATATCGTGCTTAAGAAAATTTAAAACTGTCTCAACTGTCTTGCGCGTCACACCGCTGTGCCCGATAAGAAACGTGTGAGCCCTGAGAATCAAAAGCCCCCTGACATACTCGGCGGCAGCTAGTTCTCCAACACCGCAGGCATGACTGCGAATCAGGTTATATTGAAGCGTCTGAAGTTTATCGTTCTCAATTCGAACATCTGACAGGAAGCCAAACCCGGTATTAATCCCGTATATCACTTTACCGGAGGAAATCGCCTTCTCAACGATCTCGCGATAGAAATCAAGACGAGTCCAGGCATCAGCGGCCACATCAACTAAGGGAGCTGGTTTTGAGGCAAGGGAGGTTAATTTTGACCACGTGAGCCGGTCAGTGCCCAGAGAAAATGGCTTCATTGGTTTTGATAACCCCGATCTTAAAATAAAATTTCTGAAATCCAGCCCACAGACTACTTAACCCGCTTTAACGCGGCAATCGCCTTGTCCCGGTCCCGTGCTCCGTAAATATAGGTTCCAGCGACCAAAATACGGGCTCCAGCGGCGACAAGACGCGCGCCGTTAACGTCATTAATACCGCCGTCCACCTCAATCAATACACGGTCCCCAAGCCTATGCTCCAAAAGCCATTTGCCAAGGGTCTCAACCCTGGAAACCGTGTCCTCAATGAACGACTGTCCGCCAAATCCCGGATTAACGGACATCAACATGATCACGTCAACGTGAGGCGCCATCGCAAATGCGCACTCCAGCGGGGTCCCCGGGTTTAATGCGACCCCAGGTCTGGTGCCCTTTGCCCGGATCGTCTCCGCCAGACGCTGCCCATGTTTGGTGGCCTCAGCGTGAAAAACTAAAATGTCAGCGCCCGCCTCGACGTAAGACATAGCAACATCGTCAGGGTTACTGACCATGATGTGAACATCCAGGGGGATCGAAGAGATTTTTTTTATCGCTTTGATAAGCGGCGGACCAAATGTCAGATTTGGCACAAAATGCCCATCCATTACATCTATGTGATGCAAGTCTGCGCCAGCCCCTTCAACCGCTTTAAGATCCTCTCCAAGGCTTAGGTAATTTGCCGAAAGAATACTCGGAGCCACCATTACCTTAGACTTCGACATTAACATTGCCCCGCTTTAACATCTTAGCGGTGATGCGGTCGGCTTTAAGGCGACTCATCCGCTTAAAGAAAACAATCCCATCAACATGATCAATCTCGTGCTGGAGGCAGATCGAGAAAAGTCCATCCGCGTGAACCTCAAACTCTTTGCCATTCTCGTCAAAAGCCTTGACCCAAACCTCACTGGCACGCTCAACAAAATCAAAAATATCTGGAAAGCTAAGACATCCCTCCTGCCAACGGGCCGTGCCTTCTTTCTTCACAACAACTGGATTGACGAAGGTGAATTTTTTGTTATGCCACCACTTGGCCTCTTCCGTACGGCCATCATCTTTTTCCACAAGAGGAATCTCGATGGTTACAATCCTTCGTAAGTCGCCAACTTGATTAGCAGCCAAGCCAATGCCAGCGGAATCACGCATGGTGTCATGCATGTCTGCGACAATCCGACGAAGACTTTCGTCAAAATTCTTAACTTCATTGGCAGGCGTTTCCAATATTTTTGCCGGCCACTCAATTACCTTCAAGACGGTCATCCGTCCATCCTCCAAAAACGCAAAAATGCCCACTCGTGACACCATCTACGGGTGCCTCATGGGATAGCACAACAGGTCGCAAGTGGCGACAAGGTTTAGGTATGTACCGACAATTAACCCTTAGAGGCGCTTATCGCGGCCGGTCAAACGAGAGTAGGCGTTCCCGGCGACCCGAAGAGCGCCATCATAGGAGTCCGCTAATTGCCGATCAATAGCTTCAACTATATGATTTTTAACTAAGATATTATTTGCGAAATGGAACATTGTGTCCCCACCAACGCGAATAGAAAGAATATATACCCACAAAATCCCTAGTCCGAGAAACTTAAGCATTTTTTTTGTTCGATCACCCATATCAGCCTCCTATGGCAAGTCAGTCAGATTGACTAAATTTTAACCCATGAGCGACCAAACAGCAAAGACCCGGGTATCTAAACCCGGGTCTAGGTGATTTGAAAATTCAAAAACTTACTTAGCTAGCTAAGTCATTCTCGGTAGATCCAGCCCTGTGGCCATGAATTGGAATGATGTCTTTGCCCGCACCCACGGCGCCAAACATAATGTTGAATACATCTTTATAGGACTTCACAAATGTCACTTTGATTTTCTTTTTGACGTTGGCTGGCAACGCGTCAAAGTTAGCCTTGTTTTTGAACGGGACCAGAAGATGCCCCACTTCCTCACGAAGAGCGGCGAGAACCTTCTCACGCAGGCCACCGATCGGCAGAACAAGTCCATGAAGAGTAATCTCACCTGTCATCGCGATTTTACCGTTTGGAGCCCGTCCCAAAATCGCCGACAAGATAGAGCATGCCAGGGTAATTCCAGCGCTTGGGCCGTCCTTTGGAACAGCGCCAGCCGGAATGTGGACGTGAATCTCATTCTTATTGAGAATCTCCGGATCAAACCCAAACTCCGCGGCATTGGCGCGCAAATAGCTCATGGCCGTCTGAGCACTCTCTTTCATCACGTCCCCCAGCTGTCCTGTCAAAACAAACCGGGCCGACGGCGCAGGGAAAAGATTTGTCTCAATCGCGAGAACCTCCCCGCCGTATTGAGTATACGCGAGACCAAGGGCCACGCCTCGCATCGGATCGTGGTGATAAAAGCTTTCTCCATACTTATTCGCGCCAAGGTGCTTTTGAATCATAGCGGGAGTCATTTTAAGATTTCCGCTGGAAGCTGCCTCGAACGATCCATTCTCAGCATACTCGCGCGCAAGCTTCCGGCATACGCTGGCGATTTGCTTCTCCAGACCACGAAGCCCGCTTTCACGGGTGTAGCCATTAATAATGGCCGTCACAGAAGGCTTCGAAAATGAAAGATTCGCCTTATCCAGGCCGGCTTCCTTGATCGTTTTTGGAATAAGAAACTGGTTGGCGATGATCAGTTTCTCTTCCTCGCTGTAACCGGAAACCTCTATAATCTCCAGGCGGTCACGCAAAGGCCCCGGAATTGTATCAAGTGTGTTGGCATTCGCGATAAACGTCACATCCGAAAGATCCACAGCCACACCGAGATAGTGATCAATAAAGTTTTTATTTTGCTCTGGATCAAGAACCTCAAGCAACGCGCTGGAAGGATCACCACGGTGGTCAGATCCGAGTTTATCGATCTCATCCAGCATGATAACCGGGTTCATTGACTGAGCCTGTTTCAGACTGTTGATGACGCGACCTGGATAAGCACCTACATAAGTCTTACGGTGACCGCGAATCTCTGCCTCATCACGCACACCACCCAAAGAGATACGGGAAAACTGTCGCCCCATTGATCTTGCGATGGACTTACCAAGACTAGTTTTACCGACTCCAGGAGGGCCGACGAAACAAATGATAGGGCTCTTAGCGCCTGGGTTGAGTTTTTTAACGGCCAAAAACTCCAGAATTCTGTCTTTCACCTGATCAAGACCATGGTGATCCTCATCCAGGATCTTTTTGGTTGTCGCGATCTCGATCGCGTCAGTTGATTTTTTACCCCAAGGCAGAGACAATATAGCCTCAATATGTGTTCTCGTCAGAGACGCCTCACTTGTATCCTGATGCATGCGCTCAAGACGCTTAATCTGACGGGTAACATCTTCTTTAGCCTCGTCTGACAGTGCGACACCTTCCATGCGTTTCCAAAGATTGTCGACCTCGTCTTTTCCCTCGTTGTCGCCAAGCTCGGTTTTGATAACTTTGATCTGCTCGCGAAGATAGTGTTCACGCTGCATCCGGCCAATTTCTTCCTTGGCTTGACTCTGGATGCGAACCTGCATCTGATAAACCTCAATCTCACGAGACAGATACTGATGGACGCGACGCAAACGGTCGAGGGGATTTTGTACGGCGAGGATTCTCTGCGCGTCGGTGACTTTGAGGCCGAGATTTGAGGCTACAAGATCAGCCAAACGAGATGGATCAGATACATCCTCAAGAATCATGAGAATATCCGGAGAAAGAATTTTTCCAAGTGAGACGACCTTCTCAAGACTATCGCGCACAGCCCGCACGAGTGCCTCGAGTTCCGGTGAGGAGCTTGCGACTACAGAGTCACTGATTTGAACTACACGCACCGAAGGATAACCCTCGGTACCGATCATTTCCTGAATTTTCGCTTTATGTATTCCTTGAACCAGAACTTTCATTCTTCCGTCGGGCAGCTTGCGCGTGCGCATGACCGAACAGACAGTTCCCGTGTTGTAGACATCGAATGGGGCCTCGAGATTGCACTCAAGGCCTTCTCCTTCCTCACCGGCGACTTTAAAGGCCGAGAGAAAAATTTTGCGGCCTCCAGCAAGCGCGTTCTCAACCGCATTGACACACAAGTCTTCATTGATGAAGACCGGCACGATCATGTGCGGAAAGACCACAATGTCTTTCAGCGGAAGCAAGGGCAACTCGTGGGCGAGATCAAGAGCTGTTTGTTCGCCAGTACCACTCATAGGAAACTCCTCGTGCCATTGACGCTTATGCGCCTGTTTATCTCGATTTTCTTCCCATTACACAAACCGCATCGGCTGTCGGGAGAAAACCTTAATCGGGGTCGAAGAGCGGCGCTTTTACGGATACTGGCAGAAACACGAAAAGGTGGGGTTTACAGCTAACGGTGACAAAGACTTAACGTCCTTGGTCAATTCATCAATTGCTTCCTCCAGGCACCTTTACGCTTACCATGGCAGGCCTTAAAAGCCTTCCGTGCAGTGCGTAGCCCTTCATGAATTCGGTCGCCACAATCTCTTCTGTGACATCTCCGGATTCAATTCGCTGGATGGCCTGATGAAAGTTTGGGTCAAATAATTTACCGACCGCCTCAACAGGTTCCAGACCGTGCTTAGCGAGTGCGGCAAGAAACAGCTTATAAACCATTGTCATTCCCTCTTGAAACTTGGCGACTTCGCCAGACAGAGATGATGACGTTGGCAGTGCTTTATCGAAGCTGTCGAGTACGGGGATCATTTCCTTTAGAATTGACTCTGTACTGAACTTAATGAAGTCGGATTTCTCACGCTCAAGGCGTTTGCGCATGTTGTCCATTTCGGCCACATTGCGCAGCAACCGGTCCTTCATCTCAGCCAGTTCCTGGCTGAGTTGCTCGATTTCTTTGCCACTCTCTTCACCGGTCGCCTGATAGGGGGAAGCGACTGCCTCGTTGTTGTCCGAGGCGCTCTCATTCACGGGGCCATTGGCTCCCGCGACAGAGGATTGGTTAGAGCCAGAGTTGTTTTCGGCTGCCGGGTCTACTTCGTAATTCATGGGAGTCTCCGAAATCGGTAATTAGCGATCAAGGAGGCACTATAATCACGTTTTCGCCAGTGGCAAGGTCTGAAAATCCTTTTCTGACCAGTTCGACTCAAATCTCTCTCTACCTATTCAGAATACCTAAGTTTTTGTATGTTGAAAGCGGGCAGGAAGTTCCCAGCGGTTTATTCCGGTAAACACAGTTCAGTGAAAGCAAGCAAAATAAAAGCACTTCAGGTAAATTTTTTGCATTTGGCCAATTGACAGTCAGTTCGACCCTTGCTATTCCATGAGTCCCGTTTTGGAAGGCCTGTTTTGTAGCCGGCTAACGAATTGGGATGTGCATTTGGTTTTTTAGTCGCTGTCATCCCGGCAGCTTGTGCTTTAACCTACTGAATTCTAGTGGAGAACTTCCCGTGGAAATGCAGACCCTAAGCAACTCAATGTCCCCAGCAAAAGTCATCCCAGCAACCGTTCGCATTGAGGCAGAAGCGTCCCGCTTCGCGTCAAATCTGCCATTTTCGGCCGATGGCGAGTTTACCGGCAAATTAGACAGCTTCTCTCTTGAGGCCGTTGTTGAGCATAAAATCTCAAAATTCCTGGACCAAGTCGGTGGAATGTACCCTGAAGACCTACATAGCCTCATCCTCGGCAAAGTCGAAAAGCCCCTTTTGGCTCAAATCCTTCGTCGCACAGGTGGAAACCAGGTCCACGCTAGCCGTATCCTCGGCATTAACCGCAATACACTCCGTAAGAAAATGAAAATGCACTCTGTTAAGGCCTAATTGAGCTCGGCGTAGCCTCTGCCCAACCAGGTAGTAAAAAAAGGCCACGCGATGTTTGGCGCACTCAGTAAATAAGCATTACGACCCTGAAAAGGGCCTCCAGACGTTCTCTGGGGCCCTTTTCGTTTACTTGGTAATTACCATCCATCTTAGACGTTAAAGCCCGAGACTGACTTTGCGCCTATTTCATCAAATTATAGAATGAGACAAACTTTAATTGCGCGGCCAATTTGATTTCCTCAAGTGAGCCATGGCGGTTTTTAGCTATAATGATCTCAGCCTTCCCGGCGTCCTCGCTATTTGGGTTGTAGTACTCATCCCTATAGACGAACATAATTAAGTCGGCGTCCTGCTCGATCGCTCCGGATTCGCGCAAGTCACTTGTTTTGGGCCTGTGATCGGTTCTGGTATCGGCACTTCTGTTTAGCTGCGACAGGACGATGACAGGCACGTTTAGTTCCTTTGCCAGAGCCTTAAGCCCCCCTGACAACTCCGCAACCTCACGTTCACGGCTGTCAGCGCGCTTACTGCTCGTTCCCATGAGCTGAAGGTAGTCTATGATCACCAACCCGATGCCGCTGTCTTTATCCGACTGCTTCAGCTCCCGGTCGTAGTTACGAAGACGAGACCGCATCTCAGCAAGTGTAATGCCGCCAGTATCATCCATACTGATCGGCATCCTCATAATCTTATTAGTGGCCTCAGTAAGGCGGTTTAAATCCTCTGCCTCAAGATCACCCTTGCGCAGGCGGCTGGAGTCAATCTTCCCCTCAGCCGAGATGAGACGCATCATCAGCTGGTTCTTAGGCATCTCGAGACTGAAGAATACCGTGGGAAAGTTATGCCTCGCCGCATTGGCCGCGATATTGAGGGCAAATGCCGTCTTACCCATAGCGGGCCTGGCTGCCAGGATTATAAGGTCGCTACGCTGAAAGCCACCTGTCAGGGCGTCAAGGTCAGTAAACCCTGAGGGAATACCCGTTGGGGCTCCGTTGGAGTTGATCCTCCGCTCGATTTCCTCGAGCGTACTATCAAGAATTTTCTCCGCGTGCATGAGGCCCTGTTGGCGGTTTTGCTCGCTGAAAATCGCCTGAATCTCTTTATCAAACTCAGACAAAAACTCCGTCACGTCACCGTCAGCCGTAGCCGCGCGCGATGTAACACTCTGTCCAATACTTACGATTCGGCGGAGATAGGCATGCTTTTTAATCTGCGTGGCGTAATAGCCAGAGTTCTGGGCGACGGGAGCCGCCTGCACCAGCTCAATCAGATAACCGTATCCGATTTCCTGTCCCTGAGAGTTTGCCCCGCACTTTAGTTTTTCCGCGACCGAGACAATATCGATAGGGTCTTTTGTCTCATCGAGTTCGATGATGGCCTGAAAAATGCGTCTGTGGGCATCACCAAAAAAATGCTCCGCCAAAAGCCCATCTGAGATAATACCTGTCAGATGAATCGGCTCCTTGAGGATTGCCCCAAGAACCGCCTTCTCTGACTCTTGTGAATGTGGAGGGGTAAATCCCTGCATTCCCAGATGGCTCCTAAAATTATCGAATTAAGCTCAGCCGTAAAAACTAACCCGCGGCGCAATCATTTTGCAACCGCGGGTTATTTTAGCTATCCAGGTCGCGGGCTTATAGAAAACCCCTTGACCCGAAATTTAATCACTGCTTAGCAACAACCCAAACTTTGAATTTAGCTGTTACTTCAGAGTGAAGCTTCACTTGACCATGGTAAACGCCGACCTTCTTGATTTCCTCAACAAGGGAGATGTCACGACGGGAAACTTTATGACCTTCCTGATTCAGAAGTTCCTCAAGCTCCGCGGTTGTAACGGATCCGAAAATCCGCTCATCTTCGCCTGTTTGCTTATAGACAGTCACGGCGATTTTCTCAATCTGAGCCGCCAGCGCCTTCGCCTCACCGAGGAGTTGGGCCTTCTTCTTGTCAAGAATGCGGCGGTGATGTTTCAGGGCCGCTTCATTCGCCTCGTTTGCCATTCCCGCGATTCCGCGTGGGAGAAGGTAGTTACGGGCATATCCATTACGTACATTTACGATCTCGCCAATGTGGCCGAGTGTCGAAACGTCCTGATTCAATATAACTTTCATTTTTGTTCTCCTGCTTTAACCAAAGCTATCAATCGCGTTCGCGGTACTCGTTAGCTGCCTCACGTGCTGCGGCTGCTATCTTAGCGAGCTGCTCCTTACGATCAGCGACATTCACATCTTGAGAGACGTATACCGACATATAACGAAGGACGTCATCATCGATACGCATCAGGCGTTCCATCTCAGCGAGGTTCGCTGATGTGCCGATAAAGTCATAGTTCACATAATTTCCACGAAAAACTTTTTTCATTGGGAAAGCGAGTTTCTTCACGCCCCAAACGCTTTTCTGGAGGATCTCTCCGCCGTCATCGGTCATCAGTTTCTCGTATTTAGCGAGAAGCTTCGTACCTTCAGACTCCGGAAGCTCGGCACGCGCGATGATTGTAAATTCGTATTCTCTTAACACTATAAATTCCTCCCTTACGGATTAAACAGCTAGGCGACACAAACGCGCCCAGCAAAGGAGCTAACACCGGAAAGCTCTAGGCTTTCCTTAATTGTTCATCAGCGAAATTATTTCCGCTGTTTAAACATTTCTTTCATTCGCAGCTCTGCCTCTGGCTTTACAGCTTTGACATAGTCTGCGATCTCCGTCTCCGGCATCTGACGCAGCACATAATCGGCTACATCCATCCCAGGGCTCCCATCCTCAAGCTTCGCTGGTCGTCCCACACCAAGCTTGATTCTCTGGAAGTCATCCTTGCCAGACTCTTCCATTATCGAGCGAATTCCATTGTGGCCGCCATGGCCGCCACCGGCTCTCGCCCGAACCTTACCCGCCGGCACATCAATGTCGTCGTGTAAGACGATCCAGTCTTGCGACGGGATCTTGTAAAACTGCGCGACCCTCACCACTGACCGGCCGCTCAAATTCATAAAGGTCATAGGCTTCAGCAGAACACAGGATTCACCGAGTACTTGCCCCTTGCCTAACTCACCAAGGAATTTATCCACCGTGCCCGAATCCCAGCTGATTCCCTCGCCCCGAGCCATCTCATTTAGCACCAAAAAACCAGCGTTGTGCCAAGTGTTTTCGTAGCGCTGCCCAGGATTACCAAGGGCTATGAGAAGCTTCAAGACTTAGACCTTCACCAAATCCACGTGCAGAGCTGAACGTCTGACAGGATCAATTTGAAGTTCCTGAATCTTAACGGCAACAGTTTTGCCATCAAGAATCATATTGAACTTGCGATCGCCAGACTTCCAGGCTTTTGGAAGGAGCTTAGGATCAAGCTCAAGAATCGTGCTCTTGCCGCTTTCAAGAAGCACCGCAGGGATTTTCCCGGCTTTGCGCAGTTTGCGTGTGTAGCTCTTGCCTGTTCCTGTGCGCAGAGCCGCTTCGATTGATACATTGATTACTTCAGACATGTTCGTCTCCAGATCTCTAAAAAAAACAAGTGCTTGTGTTTAGCATGCGCTAAACGCCCTGCCAAGCACGGAATCACGAAATTCCAGCTGAAAAAGGGAACACCTTATATAATTGCCTGTTGGAATTGGCAATGGAAAACTAGGGTTTGTGCCTGCTTTGGCGCATTAAACGAAGAGAGAGCTGATAGAGTCGGCATTATGAATCCGGCGAAGAGCTTTGCCGATCAGCTCTGCTATACTTAACTGCACGATTTTGCTGCATTTATTTGCCTCGGGCGAGAGCAGAATACTATCAGTACAGACAAATTCTGTCAGTGCTGAGTTGGTAATCGTCTCTATGGCAGGCCCGGAAAGGACCGCATGGCTGACACAGGCCCGCACCGACGAAGCCCCCTCCTCCATCAGTGCCTTGGCGGCCTTGCTCAAAGATCCGGCCGTATCGCAGATATCGTCCACCAAAATACAATCCTTGCCCTTAACGTCACCGACCAGGTTCATGACGGTGCTCTCATTCGGGCGATCGCGGCGTTTATCGATAATTGCCAGGCCACAGTCATACATCTTAGCCAATGCCCGCGCCCGCTCCACGCCACCCGCATCAGGAGACACCATCAGCATAGTCTCGGTCTTTCTGAAATAGGTGCTAAAGATCGGCTTTGCGAACAAGTGATCAACGGGAATATTAAAAAAGCCCTGGATAGCACCCGTGTGAAGCTCAAGAGTGATAAGCCGAGAGACGCCGGCAGCGGTAATAAGATCGGCCACCAGTTTCGCGGTGATGGGAGTCCTGGGCGCGCTTTTACGTTCCTGACGGGCGTAACCAAAATACGGCATAACAAGATTCACGGTCCTCGCCGACGCGCGACGGGCGGCGTCCGCCATAATGACTGCTTCCATGATGTTGTGGTTTGCGGGCGCGCTTGTGGATTGAATAATAAAAACATCGCGACCCCGCACGTTGCAGCCAAGCTCAATGCGTGACTCACCGTCGGCAAACTGACCAACAGTCGCCGCCCCAAGCGGAATATCAAGATAAGAAGCGATTTTCTCAGATAGAGGCCGGTTTGAGTTCCCGGAGAAGATGATCATTTCCGCGTCCATGACGAGACTCCCTCACTGAATTAATTATCCAGAGGATAACAGAAACAGAACCAGGGGATTAAGATAAATTTTGGGATTTTTTGCAGATAAAGTATAGAAAGTGGCTGGGGCGGTAGGGATCGAACCTACGAATGCTGGAATCAAAATCCAGTGTCTTACCACTTGACGACGCCCCACCAGGGAATGCCTCTCAAAGATGCGAGAGGGGACTGAAATTAGCGATTAGGGCCCCGGGTGTCAAGGAAAATACCCAAAAGCTAGAGGCCTTTGGCCGCAGGCAAAAGCGGGACTTCTCCAGCTCCCTGCACCCAGAAAATCCGCCCAAATTCGTCGCAATTTATCTGCCAGGCGCCAGAAAATTTATCCGCCTCCTGTATAATTTTTTCGCTGACTGCATCCACTACCATGGTCTGGAAGGCCCTCTTAAGAGCCCTGCCTCCGAACCGTCCGTCACGAGCCGTCTCAATAAGACGCTCCCGAAGCTGATCTCCCACGTAAACACGGACAGCCCGGTCCTCAAGGCGCCCGTTTAGGCCCTGAAGCTGCTTATCCACAAGCCGCACATAGTGCGGAACTCCGAGACTTCTGAACACAACAACTTCGTCAATCCTGTTCACAAACTCTGGTCTCAGCACCTCTGAGAGCGCCTGACGGGTGGCATAGTCACGACCTTCCGCGTCAAACGCTGGTGCTACATCAACTCTGAGATTTGAGGTGAGAATGATCAGCGTGTTGGTGAAATCCACAAGGCGACCATGACCGTCTGTCAGGCGGCCGGCGTCAAAAACTTGAAGGAGTATATCAAGAACCCGAGGGTGAGCCTTCTCAACCTCATCAAACAGCACAACGGAATATGGCTTGCGACGCACAGCCTCCGTAAGCTCCCCGCCCTCGCCGTGTCCGACGTAACCCGGGGGCGCACCGATCAGACGCGATACGTTATGCTCTTGCATGTACTCAGACATGTCAACTCGCACCATCTTCGCGTCATCGTCAAACAACTCTTCAGCCAAGGCTTTGGCTGTTTCTGTCTTACCGACACCTGTTGGTCCCATAAATAAAAACACACCGAGAGGTCGTCCTGGTTCACTGACGCCCGCACGAGAGCGTCTCACCGCACGGCTCACGCTGCGAACGGCCTCATCCTGGCCAAAGACCCTTTTTGAGATCCGGTCTTCCATTGCCATAAGTCGGGCAGAGTCAGACTCAAGCATTTTATTAACAGGCACTCCGGTCCATACACTCACAACCTCAGCCACTTCGCGTCTAGCGACGATCTGGCGCAAGTAGTGATGAGACTTTTGCATGGCGTCCAGCTCGGCTTGGGTGGCCTTCATGTCAGACTCAATTTTGGGAATCTCTGAATACTGAATCTTGGCGGCGAAATCATATTCACCGTTGGCTTTCGACTGCTCAAATAATTTCAGCAACTCCTGACGTCGTCCCTCGCTTGCCGTGTGACGGTCAAGAATGTCATGGTGCCGGCGCCAGATGGCGTTCATCTCGTCAAATTCCACCCGGGCCTTTTTGAGTTTCACGTCAATGGTGGTAATAGCTGCCTGGCTTTTTGTCCCAGGGGTAATAGCCTTCCTCTCAATCTCAAGAGACTCGATACTTCCACGAAGGCTGTCCAGAGCCGCCGGCATGCTGGCGATCTCAAGCTTAAGCCTGCTGCAAGCCTCGTCAAGCAGATCAATCGCCTTATCAGGCAACGTCCTTGCCGTCAGATAGCGAATCGAGAGGTCAACAGCCGCCACCACGGCATCATCATCAACTTGAACGCCATGATGCACTTCGTAGTTAGCTTTGATGCCACGAAGAATCGCGATAGTCGCGTCGCGCGCTGGCTCATCTACCATGATAGGCTGAAATCTCCGCTCAAGGGCAGGGTCTTTTTCAATATGCTTTCTGAATTCATCGAGCGTAGTAGCTCCGATGCAGTGAATCTCACCCCGGGCCAGAGCTGGTTTTAGCAAGTTCGCCGCATCGGCTCCGCCTTCAGCGTTACCAGCACCAACGATCATATGAATCTCGTCAATGAACAAAATAATCTGGCCTTTGTGACCCTCAAGTGCCTTCAGGAGGTTTTTAAGCCTATCCTCAAATTCACCCCTGAACTTGGCGCCAGCCAGAAGCCCCCCTAAATCAAGAGAAAGAATTCTTTTACCCTTCATGGTTTCTGGAACCTGGCCTGCCACCATTCTAAGAGCAAGTCCTTCAACCACAGCACTTTTACCGACACCGGGCTCACCAATCAAAATTGGGTTGTTTTTCTTTTTTCGGCCCAGGATCTCAAGGATGCGTCGCACTTCTGAGTCTCGGCCAATAACCGGATCAAGCTCACCTCGCTCCGCTTTGGCTGAAAGGTCCTCTGTAAACTTTGTGAGGAT
Source organism: Oligoflexales bacterium (assembly GCA_947468665.1). Classification (GTDB taxonomy): domain Bacteria; phylum Bdellovibrionota_B; class Oligoflexia; order Oligoflexales; family RGVZ01; genus CAMDKS01. The sequence goes on from CANILH010000002.1 coordinate 99,936, forward strand.
ATCTTCGACCTTGCGGGGTTTTTGGTCGTCAGCCTTAGCCTCTTTTGACTCAGACTTGCCGTCTGGTTTTTTGATGTCTTTAGACCCCCCAGTAGCACCCGGTCCTTTAATCACAGAGCCGGACCGCGATGGCTGCTGAGGTTTTGGAGCGCTGCTGGTTCTTGGAATATCAATCTCCAGCTTTTGAAACACGGTTTTAAGGGTCGTGGATTGCTTGATGAGAGCCGCCCAAAGTGACGCCTCATCAACAAGCTGCTCTCCGCAAGCTGCCTCAACATCATCAAGAGTCGCATCCAGACGCAGACCAAAGCCAACGCGCTCTGTGCCAAAAACCCGGGACTGACGTCTGAGGTGTGTTTGCAGCGCGGTCAGGAAATGATCGGAAGGAAGGGCTCCGATTAACGATAAATGATCACGAAGAAGCGCGAACGCCACATGCTCCACTTCAAGGGACTGATGCCCGTAACTTTTTGCCAGTTGGTGGCCTTGATGAAAGGCCTTCTGACACTCAAAATTATATTTACTTAAGTCCATTTCTGATCCCACTCCGGGCAGTTACAGCCACTCGGGGTATCGGACAAAATCACCGGAGGTGAAGTGATTTAACACTCCACCCCCGTAAGTTATCGTAATAAATAGATTTTATTTCGACTTCCGGCTCTTTTCGATAAACCTCATGCGAAGATCAAGCAGCAGCTGGCGCAAGAGACTCTCCTCATCGTCATTTAAATTGCCTTTTGTCTTTTCAGCCAAAAGAGCCAAAATCTCGATATTCTGGTGGGCCAGAGCCATATTCTGAACCTGCGCCTCACCGGCCGCCTTTGACTCGCCCATATATTGAAGGGCAGCCCCGGAAAATCCCAGAATCAACCCCCGAAAATCTACCGCGCCCTTAATCTCTTCTGTCGCCATACAAAACCTCCCTAATTCCGCTGTTATTAATATGAGTTAGTTCACGACTGCCAGGCAAGCGCTAATAGGTCTCCCCTAATAAAACAAATAAACCTGCCGATATACAAATGTTAACTACCAATAGATGCCACCTACCGGGAGCTAAGTAAAAGATCCATGGCTGCTGATGTCCAAAATAAAAAAGGCGAGACAAGAGCTGTCTTGTATATAGTTTCCGGCCAAGGCGATGCTGACGCTATAAAGCTGCGCCGCGACGCCACAATTATAGGCCGGGAAAAAGGCGACGTCCTCATCACAGATCATGAAGTCTCATCCACCCACTGTCAGATCCAGAATATCAATGGCGTCTACCATATATTTGACATGAACAGCACCAACGGCACCTTTGTGAATAAAAACCGCGTCGTTAAATCACGCCTCAATCACGACGACGAGATCATGATCGGCAAAACAGTGTTTAAATTCTCCCTCGAAGAGGGCGCCAAGGTACGTCACATCAATACCATTTTCAAAAGCCAGCACAACACCGAAGGCGGTACCAAGGGAAGCCTGGTCGACACCCTGATTGAGGACGAAGTTCGCCGCAAAAAAAGCTTCTCACTTCGACTCGACGTCAAGTATGCCGATGGGGTCACTGAGTCCATTGATGTGCCTCAAAAACAGGTATACCTGGGCCGCGGCACAAGCTTCGGCCGCTTTGAAAATGACGTTGAGATCAGCCGCAAGCATCTTCTGATTAAGCTGAATGACCACGGCGAGGTATTCGTCGAAGACCAGAACTCCACCAATGGCACCTACCTTAATGGATCCAAAATCAAGGGGATGCACCCCTTGCGCGTCGCCGATATCATTAAACTCGGCGGCATTGAAGTCCGGGTAAGCGTCAAAACCGCATAAAAAACAGTTGACTGGCACCCCTTTTGGGTGTGATACAAGCTGCCTTCACTCGATCTATGGGGACGTGGTGAAATGGTAGACACGCCGGTCTTAGAAGCCGGTGCCGTAAGGTGTGAGAGTTCAAGTCTCTCCGTCCCCACCACTCAGTTAAATCGTGCGCCTCACGGCATCGAGATCTACGCCAAGATTTGTGACTTCTGACGCGGTGAGTACACCGCTTGATACCGCACGTTCAAAGAAATTAATCAGGCCAAGCACGCTGGCCCGGTCATCAAAGACTCCGCCCACGTGACTTGCCTTTGAGGCCTTATCGGTGAACATTTTCAGGCGGCTCACCGCCTGATCAAGCTCACGCAGTACAAAGACGTGATTGGCTACATGCCGAACCGGAAGCTGTGACGGGTGAAGATCCCAACCTTGATAGTAGCCAAGAGTCAGGCTTCTGGTCATTTGGGTATAGTTGTAGCGCCATGTGTCTTGAAACGCCGCAATGGCGGATTTTGAGTGTTCTTTTGGCACTAGCGGCAGGCGGTTTATGATCCCGTCACTAATTCCAAGTCCGGGCGCGAGCCCTGCGGCCACCTGCATCCACATGCGGGCAAAATCACAGGCCAGATGATCAATGGCCTGACCCGCGCTTCCAATCCCTAGTGACGACGTAAAATCGTAAATCCCGAAGTGAAGACTCTTACAGCGCCCCCTCGCGGCCGCGATAAAACCCGGCAATGGCAGCGTGCCATCAATAGACAAGAAGGCCTCAGGTGACTCCACCAAAAGTTCTACTCCAAAAAACCCAGGACCCAATCGGTGCTCGTCCTCATAGCCCTCCAGAATATCCACTAAGGTGGCCACTTGCTCAGCGTTGGTAACTTTAGGTAGCGTCACGACCAAGTGTTTTAGGCCCGAGTCCTTGACGCCCACCGCGGCAAGTTCTTTGATAAAAATCGCTAGTGTGCGAAGTGATCTTCGCATAGCGACAATGGAAAGTGGCTTAATCCGAAATCCCACGTGCCGAGGAGTTTTAAGGCCGCGGGCAAGTGTCACTAAAGTGGCGGCAGTGGACTTCGCGTGTGCGTCCTCTTCCTCATCCGGACGCACTCCGTAACCATCCTCAAAGTCTATGCGGTAGTCTTCCAGGGCCTCGTCCGCCAGCTTTTTGGTGACGCGGGTATATAAATTCCCGGCGAAATCGTCTGTCCAGTCCGCGCCTACGAGAGCCCTTAAAGACTTACCGTCGGTGGCCGCGAATTTCATGGCGTCCTGGGCCATTTGGCAAATTTTTGAAAATGTGTTCTCTGAGAATAAGTGGGCGCCGCCATACATGACATGCACCGGATGGGCGTGCGGGTGATGGGGAGAGAGTTTGGCCGACTGGGCCTCAGTGGCACGGTTTGCTTTTTCCAGACGGGTGATCTGGTCGCTATATTTATTTAGTTCGATACTGGTCATAAAAACCTCCGTCCAGGAACACTTGCTTCGCCTAACGTATGATAGCAAAAAGTCCGCTGCCATCCCTAGGGACTTCAGCGGACTTTTGTTTTGCGTAGCAGCCTTGCGGAGCTGGCCGTCAATTACTTACGGCCAAGTCCTGCTTTCGCTTCAGCGACAAGAGCGGAGAACGCTGCTTTGTCAGTGATGGCGAGGTTCGAAATAACACTGCGATCAACTTCGACTCCACGCTTTTTGAGACCGTTGACGAACTCAGAATACTTGAGCCCCTCAGCACGGGTCGCAGCGTTGATACGAACGATCCACAGTTTTCTAAACTCACGCTTACGTACGCGACGATCACGGTACGAGTAACGTAGAGCGCGGCGAACCACATGGATTGCCGTCTTGATATTGCTCTTACGCGTACCGCGGAAGCCCTTGGCTAATCCAAGGAGTTTCTTCCTTCTTCGTCTTGCTTTAAAACCACGTTTTACACGAGCCATGATAACTACCCTTATCCGTTAGGAAGACAGCGCATCACCAAACCTAGATTGGAATCATCGACGTAACCGCCCTTTTTGAGCTTATTCTTACGGCCGCGATCCTTTTTCGTCAGGATGTGACGCTTATTTGCGTGACTGCGTTTAACTTTACCGCTCGCTAGAACTGTAAAGCGTTTTGCCGCCGCGCGCTTAGTCTTGATCTTTGGCATACAACCACCTCAAATCATTAATAAAAACACCAAATGACAAAAGCCACTCGGTGAAAGTGAACGGATTGTGTACCACTTTGCTTTTAGCGGCGCAAGATGTTCTTTAAATCTTAAGGAATTAAATATCAAGTCCCCCAAGGCTTTGGAAGAGCCTACGGGGTCACTTAACGACAACTGCCGCGCGCCCGCTGGCAAATGCTGCCTCATAGGCGGGCTTCCATTCGGATGACGCAACTTTAATCACGCCCCGCCTTTCGCTTGTTCCTGAAATAACTGGAGAATCTGCTGAAGGCGCCAGGTCTCCCGCAGCAATGTCGTTTCTAAACCACCTGACCAATGGCGCTCCTGAGTGTACGGCCGCGGCTAGGGCCTTGGCACTGACCATCTCACGGCCATGCTCGTCAATGACTTGGCTGAATGCCGTAGGTTTAGCTCCTTTCGCGAGCTTTATTACCAACCCCGCTGACGATGGCGAGGCGGCACTTAAAGCGACCGGCGCAGCCTGGGTGTTAACAAGCTGTGGAGTGATTTTTTGGATGGGAGCCTCAAGCTGCACTTTCACACGATTATCGGCGAAATAAGTCGTCGCGAATGAAATGGTGGAGGCGGCCAATTTTGAGAGTTTTTCGGGATTACTCTGGTCAACTGAGCCAAGTCTGCTGGACAGCAAAATCGGAATATTTTTCTCGGCTGATCTCAGGCCATCGGCCCACGCACGCTGCTCGGCGGCACGAAGGCTATCTTCGCCCTCGTCTAGTTTTCCCACGCCGTAAAAACGCACTTTACCGGTAGTCCAGTTGATCTCATACCGACTCTCGCGCTCGATAAATTGCTCGGCAAAAGCCAAACCGGAAACCGACATCAACATTAAAGCGCCTAATAGAGATCTCATCTTTGTTCTCCCGCCTTACTCTATGTCGCCAGAAGGTCATTGACCTCTGAGGCGACTGTCCTCGTACCGGCGATAATTCCATCGCCCTCTAGGTTATAGGATAAAGCGCCCGAGCCTGTAGCTAAAGAGGCAGAAGTTGCCGCGGAGGAATCCCTTGATGGGTAATTTAAAACATGTCCGCCGGCTTCCTGAACGAGAAGACTACCTGCCGCCACGTCCCAGATGGCCAGTCCACGCTCCCAAAACCCGTCATAAACGCCGGCCGCCACTAAAGCGAGGTCAAGAGCCGCCGAACCGTCACGGCGAATTGATTGACAGACCTGCGCCACCTTGCGAAACCGCTCTATCTCCCGGTCAAGATCATCGCCAATTGTGTAATAAAACCCTGTTACAAGAAAGCACCGGGCAAACGCCCGCTCGCTGCGAACGTGCATACGCTTACCATTACAAAAAGCCCCTGCGCCTTGAAAGGCAAGATATTCATTCTTATGAGATGGGTCACCGATGCCACCAGCAAGCATTTTAAGATGCCCATCAGCCTGAAACTGCCCGTAACCAATGGAAATACTAAAAAATGGGTAGCCATTGGCAAAGTTGGTGGTTCCGTCCAGCGGGTCGACAATCCAAACCTTCTGGCCTGGGGTTCTGCTGACTTTCTGATGCCCGGATTCTTCACTGATGACGGCGTCTTGAGGGAAATACTTCGCGATCCTGTCCAATACGATTTTTTCGGACGCCAAGTCAGCGTCGGTGACGAGGCTCGTGTCCTTTTTCATGCGAACGTTATTAGAACCACCAAAGCGCCCTAAAAGCTCACGCCCTGCCAGATCAAGCGTCTCGCTCAGAAACTCCCTTAAATCCGTCATGAAGCCCACCTCCTCTAACCTTAAAACACCAGAAAATACCCAGAGTTTATTGCGTCCCGGCAAGTTTTATATAAACGTTTCACCGGTCTACACCTGTAACCCATAAATAGCCTCCCGAGCATATAGAGAAATTGCAACTTTCTCCAGTATTGACTATGGTTTAAAGTGTTATAGTGGGTCGATCATTTTTACTGGAGTTTCTGCACATGTCCACGTTTGAAAATTTACTATTTTTTGCCGGCGCTCTCGTGGTCGGTTACATATGTTTTCTGGTTATTCTTAAAATTCTACCTGCCCGCCTGACGGCGAGTAATCACACTCAAAAAGCAGAAGTTATAGCTGAGGCCAAAAAACAGGCCGATTTTATTTTAGCTGAGGCCCGCAGCACCAATACCGCCAAGAGCCAAATGCTTCTGGAGGAACTTGATGAGACCCTTGCCGACAGGCAAGAAGACCTTAAGCTCACTGAAGAAAATCTAAACGCAATGGAAACCCAGATCGAGCCAGTAACAACCCGCATTCAAAAGCTGGAAAATGATCTGAAACCAATTGAACAACACATGGAATTCGCACAAAACACCTACATTGAAAAACAGGACCGCGTTCAAGCCTCTGATGAAAAGCTCCGCGCTGAGCTTGAACGCACTAGTCGCACAGACTCAAAACTACTCCTCAAAAATCTCACCGACACAATCGTCGAGGCTCGGCAACTTGAGGCGCAAAAGCTTTTGAAGCTTGCCACAGAGGAACTTAATTCCGGTGCAAAACGCGTCGCCGCGAGATTTTTGAGCCGTTCGATGTCACGCTACACTCCGGAATTCCCTTGGCCTAAAATGACCAACGCCGTGGAAGTGGAAGACCGTCGGGTATTTGATATCCTCGCCGACGATTCCACAGGGCTGCTCGCCCGAGTTAAAGAACTCGTCGGCATTGAAGCTGAATTTCACCCAGCAAGAGATGTCGAGTCGCCAGCGATTATTAAATTGGCTGGTGGAATGGGCGTAGAGCGCGAGGCTGCGAGACTGGCTCTGACAGAAATCGTAAAGTTGAACCCACAATCAGCATGGCCTAAAATCGCCGAATTCTATCAAAAGCAACGAGCCATTTTAGATCAGCAGGCCCTCAAAATGGGGCGCATGGCGATTCTTGAGCTTCGTCTCGATGACATTAACGTTGAGATCCAAAAACTCATTGGGTACCTCAACTGGAGAACAAGTTACCGCCAAAACCAATATCTTCACTCGTTTGAAGTAGCCATGCTGGCAGGCCTTGTCGCCGAGGAGCTTGGCGTAGACCCCACGGCCGCTAAACGCTGCGGACTTCTTCATGACATTGGCAAAGTACTCGACTACCGTATCGAGGGTAGCCACGCTGTTATCAGTGGCGACTACGCGGACCGCTTCGGAGAATCACGTTATATTTGTGACACACTAATGAGTCATCACAATGACTTGGTGCTTGAGACACCTTTAGCTCACGTCCTTAAAACAGCTGATACCCTGTCAGGTGCCCGCCCCGGAGCCCGCGTCAACCTCGAGGAAGGTTACCAGGACCGTCTTCGTGACATTGACGATGTTGTCAGGGGATTCCCTGGCATCACGAAGTCCGCTATCATGAATGGTGGACGTGAGATTCACATTGAGGTCCACCATAAGCGCGTCCGGGAAGACGAGATCGAGACCATGACTGCGGCGATTGCACGCAAGCTTGAAACTGACGTGGCGTTTCCTGGTCAAATCAAAGTCATGATCACCCGACGCTTTGAGTCCAGCACCGTCGCCTGATGACCGGCTAGTCGAACACTTATTTAGAAACATCTGACAAGGACGTCAAATGCGCATAGACTTCGCCGAAATTCAGCAAAAGGTTCGCATCTATCATTCCGTCAGCAGGTTTGAGGCTGCCGAGAAGATGCTGCTCTCAGCAATTGACGAGCACGGCTCAATGGCAAATCTCCACAATCTCCTTGGCGTGACCTTCCATAAGCAATCCAAGTTCGCCGACGCTATCGTGCAATTCACTAAAGCGCTTAAAATCAATCAAAACTTCGTCGAGGCCGGGCTTAACCTCTCGGCTACGTTTTGTGACCTGGGACGTTACGATGATGCCAAGAGCGTATTTTCTGAGATCCTTGCGACAACTCCGTTAAATAAAAAACAGCCGGATCTGGTGCTAGGACGACTTGCGAACCAGCATGCCGAGTGCGGACATCTCTACGCCCAAAGTAACCTCCCCCACGAGGCAATCAACGAGTATAAACGCGCGCTCGCGCTCTACGAGAGAATGCCTGACGTCAAAATCGCGCTAGGTCAGTTATATTTCACGACCGCCCAATATGACAGGGCGCTATATGAGTTTCAGGACGCGATCCGGATGTTTCCTGATGAGGCTGAAGCCCACCTCTGGCTTGGCGTATGCCTCTGGAAAATGGAGCGACGCGATCACGCCGTCAGCTCCTGGGAGACGTCACGAAACCTAGATGCGTCCAACACGCTTCCCGTGACGTACTTAAAGTTTTCACAACTTTCACCAACTTGACCCTTACTTCCAGTCTGTTAACTAATTGACCTTTTAACAACCTGGGTTAAAGACGCATGTCACGGCAGGGTTTAACTAAACTAAGTAGTTCATTCAACCGATGTGGCCTCAGGTAAATCCAGAGGATTCTTTAAAAAAAATGCAAAAGACACCCACAGCATACAACCCACAATCAATGACCATACTTGTCATCGATGATCAGGACCCCATTCGCAAAGCAATTCGCCGTATTCTGCTGGGCATGGGCTTTGGCGTGGTCTTAGAGTCATTTGACGGGGCCGACGCGGCAAAAATCCTCGCCAAGGAAAGTGTCGACCTGGTCATCTCGGATATTTATATGCGTAAGGTCTCTGGATTTGAGATCCTTAAAAAAATCAGAAATCAAAATTTCGGCGCCGACATCCCGGTCATCATGGTAACCGGTGAGGGCAGCAAAGAGGACATCGTGAAGGCGGCTGACTTCGGGGCTGACGACTATATTCTCAAGCCATTTCATATCGCCGACATTGAGAAAAAAGTTACCGCCATTTTAACCAAATACCACAATCCATCGCCACTGCTTAAACTTCTTCGGCAGGGGGACAGGCTCTCACTTCAGGGACACCTAGGCGACGCACTCAAACTATTTGAGGCGGCCGAAAGACTTGACCCGCAAAGTTCCCGCGCTAAATTCAGCAAAGCTGTCGTTATGGATAAAATGGGACAGCACAAAGAGGCTTTGGCTCTTCTGGAGGAATCGGCCGTTGCCAACTCAACCTACTACAAAAATTACGCCGCAATCGGGGACATTCTGCTCGCGATGAAGCAAAAAGGTAAAGCCATTGAGGCATTTAAAAGCGAACTTGAGCTGAACCCAAAGCAACCGGCAAGACAGATTCTACTGGCAGATCTTCTCCAGGGTGAAGGCGACTTCCTGGGCGCGATTCATCATTTCAGAGAAGCCCTTAAAGAGAGTCCTAAGAGCAAGGATGCTCTCATCTGCATGGGCAAAGCCTATGAGGACTCAGGAAATGACGAAAAAGCGCTTTATTACTACCGAAGGGCCCGCCGCCAGCACCCGACTCTTACTAAAGCCCTTGAGCTCATTGTCCAGCTCTACGAACGCCAAAAATCACCCCGCGGCGCCATCGTAGCGCTACTTGACGAGGTTCACCAGAATCAAGGCCGGTCAGACGCGCGGGTCCTCCTGGCAAACCTCTATGTTAAGCATGATGACCTGGCAAATGGGCTTAAAATTCTGGACGAGGGAATCTCCAGGGAGCCTCAAAATGTAATTCTTCTCAAATCAAAAGGAAAAATACTTCTCAACGCCAATGATACCGTCAACGCCTGCCAGATTTTCAAACGCGTTGTAGAACTCGATCCGATTGACAAACACTATATGCTTCTTGGGCTCGCCCTCATGCACGATCGACAATACCCCGAAGCCTATGAGTCCCTCTTTTCCGCTCTTCACAGCAATGTCGAGCGGCAAAAGGTTCTGACACTTATAGCGGAAGTCTTAAAGCGCATGGGAAGCCCAGCGCAGGCGGTAACCATTCTGCTGCTGGCAATGCAAACAATTGGAAGCATCACAAGCCCGACACTTACCGATGACGTCAAAGCCCTCATGCCTGAGGTCTTAAGACGGCGAAGTGCAAATATGGTGAAAAAGACCGGCTAGATAAACTCTGCTCACAAAACTGATACGTCTTCGTCCCCGGAGCCTAATTTAACGATGAAATCCATGACTGGAGCTGAAGCCAAAAGCGCTTTTTAGCCTCACCGTCTGTCGCCATGAGTGACATTGTCGGACCGTGAAGAAAACGAAGAGGGCGAGACGCTGTGGCCTGCTCCTCAGTGGGAAAGGTAGCCCCGGCAGGCGTTGGAACTGATTCGGTTAGACAAATAAGATTAGTCAAAGTCGGAAGAACAGACCTTAAAATCCTGGCTGACGGCAACTCAAGACTGTCGTCAACCGCGAGCCATGAGATATTTCCGGCCGACCCGCGAAGTGCCTTCGCCAGCTTTGTCACGGCCTCAATAGAAGCAAAGTCTCCCTCCACGACCGACGCCAAAATTAACGTGGATGACTCAGAAGACATATCCGAGCCAAGGGATTTAAAAGGCTGGCTACCAGGGGAGTCAATCCCCCGATCAGCCAGCCATGATTGATAAACCGTTGCCGTCACCGACCTGTGTCCTTCCAACAGCCCCGATTAGCGGGGGCCGCCATCCTCATACTCTGCGTCAACGACATTATCCTTGGACGACCCGGACGCAGCACCAGCATCAGCCGGGCCCTGTCCCTTCTCACCACCAGCAGCAGCGCCAGCGGTCTTATAGATAATTTCCGCCAGCTTATGAACGCGGGACTCAAGGTTCTCACGAGCCTTGACCAAAGTATCATAATCATCAGAGTCGAGCTTAGCCTTGGCCTCACTGACCGCCGTCTCGATTTCGGCCTTAAGGTCAGCAGGAGCCTTGTCGGCGTTATCCTTAAGCATTTTCTCTGCCTGGAACACGAGACTATCAAGCTGATTGCGAGCCTCGACAGACTGACGTCTTTTCTTGTCGTCTTCAGCGTGAACCTCAGCGTCCTTCACCATGCGCTTGATCTCGTCCTCACTCATCCGTGTGCCAGCCTGGATCGTAATGCGCTGCTCTTTACCAGTTCCAACATCTTTTGCGGAAACCGCCAAGATACCATTGGAGTCGATATCAAACGTCACTTCGATCTGAGGCACGCCGCGTGGAGCGGTCGGGATATCAACCAGGCTGAAGCGGCCAAGGGACTTGTTATCACGGGCCATCTCACGCTCACCTTGAATGGCATGAACCTCAACAGAGGTTTGACTGTCGGCCGCAGTTGAGAATACCTGACTCTTACGAGTTGGGATCGTCGTGTTGCGCTCAATCAAGCGGGTAGAGACACCACCCAACGTTTCGATACCAAGGGAAAGTGGGGTTACGTCAATCAGAAGCACGTCTTTAACGTCTCCGGCAAGAACACCGGCCTGAACAGCCGCTCCGACAGCGACGACCTCATCTGGGTTAACAGATTTATTGGGCTCTTTATCAAAGAATTCTTTCACTTTTTGCTGAACAATCGGGATACGCGTCGAACCACCAACCAGCAAAACCTCATTGATGTCAGCATTACTGAGACCAGCGTCTTTCATTGCCTGACGACATGGCGCCAAAGTCTTCTCGACAATTGTCGCGATCATTTGCTCAAACTTCGAGCGCGTCAGACTGACGTTCAAGTGTTTAGGACCAGATTGATCCGCGGTGAGGAACGGAAGGTTAATATCCGTCTGCTGAGCGGCTGAAAGCTCAATCTTAGCCTTCTCGGCGGCTTCCTTCAGGCGCTGCATTGCCATCGGATCCCTACTGATATCGATGCCACTTTCGGACTTGAATGTGTTTGTAAGCCAATCGATCAAAACCTCATCGACGTTGTCACCACCAAGGTGAGTGTCGCCATTAGTCGAAAGAACCTCAACCACTCCATCACCGACCTCAAGGATCGACACGTCAAAAGTACCACCACCAAAATCATAAACAGCAATCTTCTCATTAGTCTTCTTATCAAGACCGTAAGCAAGAGCGGCTGCGGTTGGTTCGTTAACGATTCGTTTCACGTCAAGACCAGCAATCCGGCCGGCGTCTTTAGTGGCCTGGCGCTGACTGTCGTTGAAGTAAGCCGGAACCGTAATGACGGCCTCCGTCACAGCTTCACCAAGATAATCCTCAGCGGCTTGCTTAAGCTTACCGAGTACCTTAGCGGCGATCTCAGCAGGAGTCACCTCCTTGCCATCCAATTGGAACGCGGCCAAGTTATTCTTACCACCGAGTACCTTGTAAGGCATTTTATCGCCCTCAGCCTTACGCTCAGCGTAGGTGCAGCCGATAAAGCGCTTAGATGAGTAGACTGTCTTCGTAGGGTTGGTTACGGCCTGCCGACGGGCAGCCGCACCCACAAGCACCTCTCCATCCTTAGTATAAGCCACCACGGACGGGGTTGTGCGATGACCCTCGGCATTGGCAATAACCTTAGGCTGGCCATTCTCCATGACAGCCACTACCGAATTTGTCGTACCCAAGTCGATTCCAATAATCTTAGCCATAATTAACTCCCGAATATTAAAAGGAAATTTCACATTCCATAGACATCCACCAAACCCTCACTTTACCCAACCCCGGCGGTTTATATCAGTTTAAGGCTGCCTGTCTACCTGTCAAGGCCCAGTAAGGTCGAAAATTATGATAAAATACCAGGAGGAGGAATCTGCCATGCATGAGTTAACCTGTCCAGCGTGTGGATCACCATCACAGTATAATTTTCGCGATTTTGTGATGATGTGTCCATTTTGCTCCGCGTCGTTTCGCCTGGATATCGAGACGGGCCGCAAAGAGCTTTTTGGGGATCACTACATTATTCCCAATACTATCGACCCAGTACGGCTAAAAGAGCACGTCACGGAATGGCTGAAACGCCTACACCACAAGCCGGGCCTGGCCGAAAAAGAATTCGTAATTCTCGACATACGGGGCACGAGCATCCCATTTTGGATAGTTTCCCTTGAAATTCATACTGTTTGGAAGGGTGTGATCCAACGAAGCAAACGGGCCACTGATGCGAAGTTAGGCGCTGATTATCTTACAGAGTCCGGAACGTTTCGCCGCGCTTACCGCTGGGCCGTCAATGCTCGCTCCAATATCTGCGAAAACTGGGGCATGGCTCGCCTTCACGAACCCAAAGAACCCGTCAACGTCGTATGGGACGGCTTCCCGCTCGACTCCACATATTCGCGTGGCCGTTTGACGCCAGAAGCTGAAGGAGAAAAAAGTGCCTATGAGCGCCGTGAGTTTTTTGAGTTTAAGTACGCCAACGGGCTTCCAATCCTGGGCTGCCAGATACAAGAGGACGAGGCCCTTCGCCGAGCCAAGACACACGTGGAGTGGTACCACTACAATATCGCGCAGATGCACGCTGACTATCTGATGGACTGCCGACATGAATTTGATATCGCTGGCATGCAGTTGATTCACATGCCGTTTTGGCACGCAACCTACGCTTACCGCCCGGCGAATTTTCTCAGACACTTCTACCGGACCGTTGAGAAGCACGTCATCATTGAAGGTATCAATGGCGGTATCCTCAAAGGAGAGCTTGGGATTATCCACCGCGACAAAGTCCAGATCAACGCCGTCGTGACGGGTGGGGCCGCCATATTGTTCTTCCTGCTAGGCGCTGTGTGGACACCGATGTTCTTCCTCGTCGCTCTTTTCTTTGGTGTTGTCAGCGGGCTAAGCGCTTATACCGCGATGATTAAGCTTGAGGAAAGAAAACGCCACGTCAATCACGTGACACCGGCCGCCTCAAACGCCAAGATGAAAGCCCAAGACCTTTAAGATCGATAATTTGCTAAACGCCGCCCTGAAAAGGGCGGCGTTTTTGTTCGCGACGTCCGCAAAACGAGAAAAATAAACTCATCGCGACCACTACCAAACAGCGCCCCACCACGTGATCAATAGTAAATTCACGGGGAATCACGATAAAACCAACTGGTAGCATTCGCTGTGCCAGAGCCAGCCAATTTACGCCACTCAGTGCGGCGCGGTTTAACACCACAACCAGCGCGTCCAACCACAAAAATGGCGATGCGATGGCGACAATATTAATTGGAAGCAACGCTCCAAATACGAACTGACCTGCGAGGTTGGCAAGGGGACTTAATACGCCAACAGACCCGAAGAAAAGAAGACTCATCCCAAAAAACAAAATCTGGATTTTCAGCGTCTGCATCAGCACCCAGAACCAACTTTTTAGATATGTCGACTCGAAAAAAGCCATCAACAGCAAGGAGCCACTCCAAGACAGAATCATGCTCAAAGATAAAAGATTTACCGGAAAAAAAACGGCCTGCAAAAAAAATGTGGCGAGAACTCTAGATTTAACCGAGGGCGCGAGTCCCAGGGTCGGCAACAGGCAGACTACGGCGGCTCCGAAAAAAGCGCGCTGAATCGACTGAGAAAACCCAACCATCAAACAGAAAACGAAAAGTGGCACCATCACCGCTAAATTCGTGACCGTCCAAACCCTGACCCAGAGAGTCATAGTGATATGTCGCGTGACAAAAGGAATCAGCAGACAAATACGCATTAACATTAAAAAAACTGCCGACACCACGGAAAGGTGCCCTCCACTCAAAACCAAGACATGCAGCAGGCCAACGTCCTTAAATGTGCGCGCGATATCTTTGCCTATGAATGCCTGCTCTCCGGTTACAAAGGCCCCAAGCCAGGCCGCGACATCGGGCGGAAATCTGAGGATCTTGTATTGAACCCACTCTCTTACCGCACTGGCGAGTGAGCATATCTGTGCAGGTCTGCCCGCCGGTCCCGTTACATAAACAACGGGTCGATTCATAGCTGCAAGTCCAGGCCTTAGAGCGACCAAATCATCAGTCATCGCCGCACCCCTGGCGCTATATACACGCCCTCCCCTTTCCACAATAAGTTCATCGTTTGACACGCCGCACCCCGCGGCCCAACGCACAGTCGCCACGGAATTATCACCCATCAAAGATTGCGGAGAATGAGCGAATCCCCAGACAAAGGCAAGTAATAGCGCGGCAGGACCCCATGCCCATGACATACGAATAACTCCGGCACATTTGATTCTCGCGCCGATCAATAAGGCTGCCATGATAGGAATTACGACACGTATAGCGTCAAACAAAAACAAACCCACTGAAAATCGCGGGCCAAGCATTGCCCCCCACAATAGCCCAATGACCGAAGCCACTAACATAAGCCCTCCATTTTTTCATTTCGACCAATCCACTTATCAGTATCAGAAAAATCTCTTGTCAACGATTGGCACTCACGGCAAATAACTCATGCGCTATGAATTCGTGTTATGCTTATTCGTTACCGTCACTCGCGGACTGAATCTCACTGCCAAGAGGGCAATGCATGGGTTCTCATATTTCCAAAAACAATGATGAGCTAATGTCAGACTTCCCGAAACTCGCCGCGTGGTTTCAGGCACACCAGTCAAAACCGCCGACCCTTGAGGATCTCGCTGATTTTCACCTTTGGAATATTTCAAAGGCAATGCGTCTGGTTGGCGTGATGAGATTCCGCCATTGGAGCGACACCGTAAAAGAGGTCGTAAATGCCTCCTCGTCTTTCCTTGCGCACATCCTCGAGACAGACACCCTCGCATCCGCGCTTGGGACGTCCTTAACCGACATCTACACCGCGCTCTCAGAAGACGCGATCATTCAGGGCTTTGGTGAGAAATCTCTCAACTCGATGAAGTCTCTCGCTGACAAGACTAATCTCGCCGCATTCAGATTCCTCGCGGCTTGGACGGCATTTAATATCGGAAATCTGAATGAGTGCATCTCTGAGTGTGAGAAAGTTAATGAGCCGTTTGCCCCAATATATACACTGCTCGGACAAGCGCTGCTTGAATCCGGGCAACCTGCCGAGGCCATTGACGCCTTGAAAATTTCGATGGAGCTGGCACCGTCCGACCCACTGCCTCTTGTGCAGATCATCAAAGCGTACCTGGTAAGCGGCATTCAAATTGAGGCGATGCGGGCTGTTGACCGGTGTCGTAAGCTCCTGGGAACTCACATTGAAATCGAATGCCTCGCGGCAATGACCATCATGGCCGGAAACAGCCGCTCAAAGGACTTCTGCGAACAAACCCTGAGTCACCTTGCGACTCATTTGACTAATAATCCGGAGGATATCGAGGCGTTTTCTATCGCGATGGAGCTTGCCACTGAACTAGCTGATAAGGAGTGGGCCTTCAGATTTCTGAGCCTCGCTGAGTTCTCAAACAGCACCAACTCACTAAACCTGGCGGGAAAAATCTCAAAGCTATTAAAGAAAACGGGAGAGCTTCATTGGCATGATCTCTCCCGGCTTATTATCGACAAAACTCTTGTGGTAACCAAAGCGCCGTACGGCGGCCACCTCAGGCAATAGCGCCAGCGGCAATCGGTGAACCAGGGGGATTACGGCGTACGCCTAAGTCTTCAACAATCGCCAGCACCTCGTGACGGCGGGCCCAGATGGCTTTCATAAACGCGGCGTGAAGACCGTGACCAGATTTAGACGCGGTTACTTTGCCAACAATTGGTCCACCTAAAAGAGCCAAGTCCCCAACGCAGTCAAGAAGTTTATGACGCACGAACTCATCATCAAAACGAAGACCCTCTGGGTTAAGAACCTCATCATCTGAGACAACCACTGCGTTCTTAAGGGAGCCGCCAAGGGCAAGACCGGCGTTACGCATAGCGTTTACGTCATTAACGTGACAAAAGGTGCGACAACTGGCGACATCAAGAAATGCCTCGCGGTCCATAGAAAATCCAAATGACTGGCGACCGATGACTTTGGACTTAAAGTCTATTTCCATCTGGTAGCTGGTGGTATCCGCTGGCTCAACTCTGATCCACTTATCACCCATCTGGAACTCAAACGCCTCGCGAACCACAAAATACCGGCGCTGCGCCTCTTGCGCGGAAATTCCCGCTACAAGAATACGGTCCACAAAGGGAGCCGCGCTGCCGTCCATCACAGGGACTTCAGGACCGTCAATTTTAACCAAAGCGTTATCAACACCAAGACCCGCGAAAGCGGCCATAAGATGCTCAATAGTTGAGACCCTAGCCTCACCGCTGCCGATGGTGGTGTTCAAATCTGTAGACTGGATATTGCTGACATGTGCCAAAACGGTTGGTGTACCTGGAAGATCTGCACGCTTAAAAACGATGCCCGTATTAATCGCGGCAGGCAGGATTTCTATACGAACCACTTTGCCGGAGTGCAGGGCAATGCCACTGACTTCTATACGGCGGGAGATGGTGTGTTGTTTGTCTGAAACCATTGGACCTTATCCTTACTTGTATGAAGCATCGTGTCGTCCTGATCACTTACTCCACAAGCGGTAGCTGCAAAAGCCAGGCCAATAGAACGCTACTTGCTCCAGGTTTGTAATTATATGATTTTATAGGGTTAAATTATTGGTGAAACTGCCAATAAAATGAGTGTGTCTATTTGTCCACAAGGCTAGGCCACGGCTCGTGGTTAAATCGACACGGGCTCCTCCGGAGGGCTGGCCTTCGGGAATTGGCTTATGACCAGGGCTAGGAGGATCAAGGTGCCGCCTAAAAACATGGCAGAGCTGATTTCCTCATTAAAAAGTACGTACCCAAAAAAAGCCCCGGAGACCGCATGAAGGCCCTCAAACATCGCGAGCTTATGCCCGTCAATATAATTTAAAAGCCAGTAAAGAACCGAGTAACATAAGACACACGCGACTACTGAGACAAAAAGAACGGCAAAAATCCCCCTATGGGTCAATTGCGCGAGTTGGCCGGTTTGATGAAGTGTCGCTAGCTGCATAATCCACATAAAACCTGCCGCGGTAATTTGCGACAAGGCGAGATATTGACTGGACGGCATGCGGTCTTTGAATCGCTTCGAGAACACGAAAACCAGTGCTTCCAGTACATACGCGACCATGATCAGCAATGCACCGGTAACCGCTACGCTCAGAGATGATATTTGATATTTTCCGACAGCGACAAGAACAAGCCCCGCAACGGCGAAAGGAAGCGCCATGAAAAACTCCCGGCCTGGTTTCTCGGATAGAAAAATAATAGCGACGAGCGAGGTGATCACCGGACTGAAGGCGGCTATCAATACGAAGTTCGTGACACCGCCAATTTTTAAACCATAAAGAGTCGCAAGTGAAGCTATGCCGTAGCCAAGCACTCCTAACGAACCGACCATGACAAGGTCTTTTGGATTGACCCTCTTCCAGCGACCGGTCATCATTAAAAATATGGCGAAAAAGACGCCTGAAATAGTCCAGCGCAGCGCGACGTACAACTCAACGGGAATTTCATTGATCACTATTTTAGAGGCACTTGGGACAAGTCCCCAAACGATATTTAAAATCGCCGCGACTAACAAATATACTTTGATCGACTTCCTTGAACTCAAATCAAGTTCCCCAATTAAACTCGCGTTATTTTTTCCTGGGGCTGCTCTCTATCAAGCCACTGAGCGATCCGCCCCTCACCAAGCTCTATGCCGAGTTCTGACGGAACGGGTGACTTTCCAGGGTAACCCCAGGCAAGCGTCACAAAAAGATCTGCCATGGCATCTGACTCGACGGCATTTGAATTCACCAGATGACCAACAACTGCCACGGAGTAGGCCTCAAAATGCCGCGAGAGTCTCGCCGCTGAAATCTCAAGACGGGATATATTACTTGATTTTGGCGCCCTAAGCCTCAAATCGGCAATGGAAGATTGGCGTGAGATCTCATCAATTTTCCCACCCAGAACCCCCACCGCCTCTGGAAGCGCGGGGTCTTGCGCGAACCCACGAATAAGACCGTCCCACTGTGGAACATCGGCGGCAAACCCCCACCCAGCGCCAGCAAGAAGCTTGCACTGGTCAATAAGATCAGGCCATTTACCAGAATTCGCCAATCGGATCATCTCGCCGAGCAAACAAAATCTCAGCGCGACGGAAAGAGAAATCGCGTGAGGCCAGCGGTCTCTGCGAAGAACTCCGTTGGTCAGCATATCCGCTATCTCAGTAATGGTATGGAGAGCTTCAGCGTAAACCGGGTCGTCAGCAGCTGCGGGGACGCGCAGAGCCTCTACCCAACCTAGGCTAGCCTGACCAAAATTACCCGCAAGCCTAAGCCTCGACATAAGTACTTTTGGGCCAAGACCAAACTCCACCAGATCATTTCCGGTACAGGCCATCCAAACGCATGTTGCCTCTCTGACGTCACCTTTAGCCCAGTCAATTCGACCCTTCCAGGAGGCAAGTATGTCTTTGCGGGAGACTCCGGCTCTTTGTGAGCGGCTTAAAACCGTCTCCACGCCTTCTTTGAGAAGATCCTCACTTGAAGACATCAGCACAAGGTCAATTTTCCGGGATAGAAGTGTTTGAATCATCGACTGTGGAGGCACTCCAGCCGACATATCAATCACGAGCATGCCGTCCCCGCTTGTCCACCATTTGTCATGAGCTCCAAGCTCATACCGGGTGATTCGTCTGGAGAGCCATGATCTGTAATCCTCAAATAGCAATCGGGCCGCTCCGCCAGCCCGAATCGAGGCCATGGTAAGGGCACGCGCGGCGATATTGCGTTCTCTCAACGCGGCGAATCCCGATTCCAGATGGCTCATCGCGATCTGTCGCCTTCGTGATTGAAGTCCCGATCTCTGCTCGATGATTCCTGATATGTCGGGTGTCTCATCAATGAGTTCTTTGCGGGTAGTCGATCTTAAATTTGTAAAGGTCGCTGTTTTTCGGATCCACGAGTACAAAACATCAAATCCACCATCCTCGGCCCAGGCCTGACCTTGCATGACAAGCGAAATAAGATCAGCGTTATAGGCATCCTTCGCGTGAAGAATGGCGTTTTTACGAGCCTCATCAATAGTTTGATAGACCGTATACCTTCTGAGTCCGCCACTGGCGAGCGGAGGTATCAGGTCAATATAAATCTCAGGAAATCCGACTTTAGCGTACGGGTTAGCCCATACACGTCCATGACAAACCAACGCCAAATCCCACCAGGAACCGAGGCAGTCATGGCTAGAGACAAAAAACCATCTGGCCTTTGAGACACAAATACCAATTAAAGCCAGGTGCACCCGCTGAAAATGCTCCGCCAGCTCCTCCCAATAAAACTTGCCGGACAAACCCTCAAGCCAGCTTCGGTGGTAATCATGGCAGGGGTTATTTGCCTTCAATAAAACAATGGTTCCCGGAGACGCGGACTCAAGGGCGTCCTCTATCAACGAGATAAAATCTCCCGAGGATGGATCATAAAGCGACCCAGTCCAATCAATAGAAATCATTTTGACGTCTTTCATGGCGAAATACCCTGCTCTTTCATGAGCACCTGAAGCCTTGAATGCCGATCTACCATGTAAAGATAACTTTTCGGAGGGGCTTCCGCTAAAAAAGAGATCGCGTCTCTTAATGGGTGCCACCCCAATACAGCCCCCGGGACTCGTAGTCTGTCGATAGACGCGCTTAAAGGCCCCTGTTGCTCAGCGATCCATAATGAAAGTCCCATTGAGGGGGAGGAAACCCAGATCTCGGGACAATCCGCTGGATGACGGATACTATCAAGAAGCTCCTCCTTTATTTTCGGAGCACCGCACCAGTTCTCGGGTTCTAGAGTTGCCAGCCGGTGAAGCCTCGCGGGACTGCCTTCCGCTGAGATAGACCTATGAACATCAATTGTCGCCGCGAACCACGATGGAGAACGAGTTTCCGTCATCATTCCGGACCGGGTCTGTCTAGCGCGCCAATTCTTACCAAGTGAGGACAGCGCAGACAGGCGACCTACGTCGTCTGTCACCAGAAATGATCCTCTCGCCTCCATGCGCTCAGCGCACGCTGCCCAATGGCGTAACTGACTTGAGAGAAGATCAGGAATCATTGCTCCGTATCTCGCGCTGAACACCGCTTGTGAACTATTTATCCATGACGGTATTGGCTGTGACCAGGATCCCGCGAATAGAAACCTCGTGCCTTCAGCAATCTCGGAAAACATTTTCAAGAGATCGACATACACCAGACCTCGCTGCTCCTGCAGAGAAACCATCGCGAAATTGTCTTTGGGGTCTTTATGATCCGGTGAGACACAAACCCGGTGAGTCATTCCAATTCTCTGATTCAGGGTCTTTGATCCCATGGCGACACAATCCACCCATTTCGTCCAATCAATACGACGTGGAACGTAGTCGACTGGCATGGAAACCAAACCAATATGGCCTAACTTGACTTGCAGGCAAATGGCCTCAGCTGGTTGGGTTTGCATTAGCCAGACCCTCATCCAGACGCTGTATTCCAGCGTTAAGCTGTCTGACGAGATTGGGGGAACGCGTCCTGCCGGCGAGAACTTTTAACCAATCTCGTACAACTGTCCAGTTTTTAAGTTTTATGGATGAACTTATAAGACCCTCAATAGCCTCGAAAAAATCGTCATTGAGCTCAAGTGTTCTTTGAAAATTCTCGTAGGCAAGCTGAGGGTTATTCTGTTGCTCATAAACAGACGCGATCCTGAAATGCACAATGGCTCTGGTGGCAGGGTCCTCCACCACAAGCAAGGCCGACCGCAGCACCCTCAGGCATCCGTCAAGATCTCCCAGGCGGTAGTAGGCCTCGTAGTGAATCGTTGAGGTGTCAAGGGTACTTCCTGAGCAATATTCCTCAATGAAGCGGATCGCCTCTTTGCACTCGCCCATCTGATATAGGTAAACCGCCGCGAGCTCCTGGGCATATCTAAAAACCTCTTGCTTGTGCTTTGCCGCAGCCAGAAGCTTGCGCAGTACGTCGATCACCGCCGGCCAGTCTTGTACCTGTGAATAGAGATTTCTGAAGTACCTGAGGGCTTTGCCGTTGTCTGGCTGCATCTTTCTGAGGCGTTCATAAAACTGATGAAGAAGCTTCTCGTTATGAGATTTCTTCTCAAAAATAAAACAAAGTCGCTCGATGGCAGCGATCTGATCTTCACGGGTTGGAAACATCTCCCAGACGCCTGTTAACAGAAGCCCTTCTGTCTTATACTCCTCAGACTCAAGCACTCTGTCGAGAACCAGACGCCTGAAGTCTGCGTATGGCATTTTCTTGGTTTGTACCAGCTCTTTGCTGAAAGACGCGGCCGAGTCAAAGTCTTCCAGGTAAAAAATATTAACCCGGATCATGCGAATATAATCTTCAAGAGATTGAGCGGGCGAGGCCTTGACGTGAGCCTTTACGACATTAAACCAAATACCCCAGCACTCATGATTCTCTAGGATGCCGAGCACTCCGCTATATTGCTCCGACATAACAAAACCATTTGAACTGGCAGCCTTAATGGCCTGATCAATAGACATGACCTCAGAGGCTTGGGACATGTGACTTCCCCTCAGCTTTTAAGGCCTGACAATATAAGAGCCGATGCCTTCTTGGTCATCATATTGTAATCAAAGACTTTCTCATCAAATAGCCACTGCAAACTAAGTCCGTCGATGACCGCGATAACAAATGAGGCGTAGGCGTTTGAGTCCACCTTAGCGAAGGCTCCCTTGGTAACGCCGTTTTGAATTACTTTGGCGGCGGCTTCGCGAAATTTCGCGTAATGGGCGCCTATAACCTTACGGATGTCCTCTTTTTGGTTGATCTGGGTCCAAAAGTCCATATTAACCTGGTAGTACTCTTTGGTGTTTTTGACGATATCAAAACACACCTCGATAAATATCTCCATTCGGCGCCATGGATCTGTTACAGACTCCATCTCCTCGCCCAAAACACGCTCGATATCGCCCGCGACTTTGTCGAGAACGCACATCATGAGCTCATCTTTATTCAAAAAATAATAATGAATGATGCCCTTACTTACACCTGCGGCGCGAGCGACATCCTGCATCGAAAAATTATGATAGCCGTGTTTTGTAATACACTCGACCGTCGCACGGACGATCTGCTCTTTTCTCTCAGCGGCCACATCATGCTTAGACATAAATAAACGCCCTATTTTTGGGTTAAGCCCCAGTAGATGTTAGCACTCTTGGGGGGGATCTTTCAACCTCTCACAAATCCTGATAAAATAGTTGAATTACAACGTCACATGTCCCTTGATACGTTTTCCAACCGCGAGGCCTGATCCCATGCACTGCCGTCATATTTTGTCCGCGTTCAAGACTACCCTGGCAATTTGTTCATCGTACTTTTTAATGCTTCCGTCATCGGCGAAAGCCAGTGAGTTGAAATGGACACATTATGGAGTCCGCCCGCTGGCTATGGGGAACGCCTATGTAGCGGTCGCTGATGACTTCAATGCCTTATTCTACAATCCTGCAGGCCTTGCCAGGCTTGAGTCCTGGCACGGTGAGCTAATCAACCCCCAAATCGGCGCCTCGGCTACAACGATAGCCACAATAAAAGACTTCTCCAAGCTGGCATCGTCTAAATCGTCGGGAGTTGAGTCAACACTTAGCGCCTTTGAAAGTATGTCCGGCAAGCCTCAATGGATCAATATCGGCGCGACTCCCCACTTGATATTCCCTGGGTTCGGGATTGGACTTGGACTTGATGTCGGCGGTAGCATGGTGATTCACCGCACCATTTCCGCGGATATTGACGCTGGCGCCACAGCGATACTGCCCGTCGCCTTCGCCAAAAATTTTCTTGAAGATCGCTTAAGTCTTGGTGTCGCTGTTAAAGGAGTCTTCAAAGAGGGGGTTGAACGCGAGTTTAGCCTGGCTGACATTACAGCGTTCTCAAAAAGCTCCTCTGACTCGGGCGGCAACTCACTTAAAGAATATGTGGTTGGCGGAAAAGGCGTGGGTGTAGACCTTGGAATGTTATTTACCCCAGTAACTACCGGTGAGCCCACCCTCGGCATCAGCATCGCGGATCTTGGCGGAACCCCATATAAGGCGACAAAATCCGGTAACCTTGACCTGGGTGCGCCAAAACCAAGAGAGCCCGCGGTAAACACGGGAATCAGCTATAAGCCAATCAAAACCGGGAGCTATTATGTTCTCACTACAATGGATGCACATGCGATTAACCAGCCGATTCATTACTCAAAAAAGCTGAACTTCGGTACGGAGTGGGGGTTTGGCAAAGTTCTTAAGATTCAGGCAGGGCTGCACCAAGGCAGTTTGAGCGGTGGTTTTCAACTTGACGCGTGGCTTCTCGTGCTGCGCTTCGCAACCTATACAGAGCAGCTTGGGCACGTGGCCGGCGAAAGCAAAACCATGGCCGACCGTCGCTATGTAGCTCAACTTAAACTCCTCCTCTAATCGCCAAGCTAAGGAAGCCATTTTATGACAAATTATTTCGCGAAAAATCTCGTTGTCAGACATAGCATTACCGCGCTCGTCGCGGCCGGATTAAATTTTTCAGCAGTTGCCTTTTCGGCCGACGCCGAGGCCGACGCTGAAGCGCCTGCCAAGACGACCGCGGCTCCCGCGAAACCAAAGCCCGCCACTCCGCCCAAAGCGGAAAAGCCTGCGGCCAAAGAAGACGCCGCGGCCAAAGAAGACCCCGCGGCCACAGACCAGGCCGACACAGAGCAGGGAGACGCAACCGCGACCAAAGAAACTAAAGAGCCTGCCAAGCCTGTGACCCCAAGAAGTCAGACCAGCAAGAACCTGGAAAAGAGACTTTCTCTAGGGACATCGGTAGGTTGGGCGGTTGTCAGACCTGCTAAAGGAGCGTGGATCGGGCTTGGTGCCAGTGACATCAGCCTTCAGTGGCGGATGTCCCAGAAGGAAGATGGAAAGTTATTTATTACAGGCCGTTATGCCCCATTTGCGGGAGTATGGACGGTCAATAAACGTGATTACGACACAACACTGCACGGTATTTATGCTGGCGCGGAGTTGCAAGTCCCCACCAATATGATGAGAGCGGCAACTTTAAAAGCCGGTGTGGAACTAGGTTACATGTTGGTCTATGCTAAGGCGCAGGATAAAGCGGCACCATCCGGTGATGTCAAAGGCGGCAAGGTTAACTTGACCGCTGGCGGCGGAGCTGACTGGGGAATCCTCTCAAATAAGGTCAAAGTTGGGCCATTTGCCAGGGTGCAGGTAGGTGGCTTCTCTATATTTAACGTTGGTGGCTCAGCCCGGTTTGTATTTTAAGGAATATAATCACCCAGGAAAGCCCCTTCTCTAGACTTAACGGCGGGCTTTCATTGATTCAACGTCTCGGACCGAAACTAAAAGCTCTCTCTGCCGTGACTCTCGCGGCCTGGGCGGCCCTGTCAGCCTGCGACAGAGCACGCCTGACAGGATCCCTGACAGTTCGCTACCTTGATCAGGGAGCGTTTGAGATTTACAAAATCGCGAGCGAGCAGCCTCTTCAGTTTGTATCGGAAACCAGCTCAAAATTTAACGAGCGAATTACGTTAACGCCCGGAAGTTATATGGTGTTAGCTGACTGCAGCAGTGAGGTCGTAAATATTTATCCCGGGTCGGATATAACGCTTGTCGCTCACCGCGTAAACTTCCTTCCACTTCAACCACCAAACGAACAAGACAAGTTTTCCATCCAATGCGTTCGCTCTGAGAGGACAAGAAGCCGCCAGAACTTAATGAACCGTTTCTCGCTTGCGATCTTATCCGGTACTAGGGACCTCCTCGTAGGAATGATCCCGCTAAGACTTGATCTGACGGCAACAGGTGCCGTGATTCCTGAAAGCCGCGTAGTCAGCCATGTTTTGTCCTATATTTCGGTGTCCGCCTCTGGGAAGGCCCCTTTTGACGATTTTTTTGTGTCTCCCGTTGGCGGCGTAACGCCATATACTGAAAACCAGCACCCTGGCGCTAAATTATTTTTGCTGCACGGCAAATATGATTTGCAGCTAAATGGCACTGACATGACCGTTGATTTGGCGGAGGGTGAATCCCGTACCGTTATACCTGGAACCCTTACGGTTACCACAAGTCCAGGCGCCGATTTAGCCCGGGCGGAAAGAGTGCGTGGGGCGCCACTTTTCGCGGAAATCAACGGCGAGCATTACATGAACCTTAACACCACCTACCCAGTGCTCCCCGGAACCCTTGATGTCAGACTTGCGACGTCACTCAGACAGCAGAAATTTGAGGTCAGCGAGGGTGAGCACCTAAGAATCCACGCCCGCAACGTCACCGTCGACCTGGGATGTATTAGTAATGACTGGGCTTGCCTTGGCTCAAAGAAAATAAGACTCTTTGAGAAAGACAAAAACTATCACTTTGCCGAGTCTCAGACCGACATGCCAATTTTGTTTTTTGAGAAGAACGTAACCATTGGCATAGAAGGCTCTCGGAATATCAAGCTGAGCCTTACAAGTGCTGACGACCAGAAAGTTAAGGTCGGATTTCTGGAGGTTACTCCGACTCCAATCCATAAGCCCGGCATCCTCACTGACCTTATGCGGGTCGAACCGCAGTCATCGGGGCTCATTGGGGCAAGTCTAGACATGGTTTTAGATAAGTCCACAATCATGCCTCTTCTCGCTGGCCAATATCACCTGGCCCAATACACGTTTATTACCTCTGACGGCTCAAGGCGCAAAACATCTCAAAGCATTTATATCTCGCCCGGGCAGCGGGTAAAAATAGACGTCCAGACATTTCTCAGCGAGAAGCGAATGGCGATCATAAATGGCGACACGTCCGAGAATTCGTCTCGACAGTAATACCCCAAAACAGCCCGTAGACCGTTTCCTGACGTTCGTGTCATAATTAATCAAGACAAAACCAAACCTATGCCTTGAGGAGTCTCCTATGGTGAACGCTCGTTTTATTTCAGCGATTTTGGCTCTGACCGGATCATCGGTAGTTTTCTCCAGCCCGGAAGGGATTCAAAAGTACCACACAGGATTAATTCCGCTATCCTACGGAAAGTGCGCGACACTAGACCTCCAGGTTTTGGCCGCGTTCCAGAACGCTTCTGGAACGCAGATTATTTCTCATCAGTGTGTCGATGGCCCCAAAGGATCTGAGATCGAAATCTCCTATCACTCAAGTAATGGCCGCGACATCCAACTCACGTCAACCAGGTATCTTGAGACTGAGCATGACCTCACGGGCCGGGGCTATATCAAAAAAGAAGAAGACTGCGAGGCACGCAAATCGGCCATCACAAGCCAATTTACTGCGTCGACAGGTCTGCAGCCTTTTTTTACAAGATGTATGACCGACCAAGGAATCGATTCATCAAATCACCCGTGGCACGTAGCCATTGACGCCGTGGGCGTTGGAGAAATGAATTACCAATTTATAAGGCAATCCACCTCGGAAGGTCTTAGCTCTGATCCTAAAGTTTTTTTACAATCGGTCCGAGATTACCTCACGACCCGCGACAACACGTCAGTCGTTGACGTCACCGAAACACTTGACGGCGCGGCATTTGGCAGCGTTGTAATCAGCGTCTTCACCAAAGAAAAATTGGTAATCAACAGCATCGAGGGAACCTCAAATAAACTCGCGGCCGACTGCGCTATTGAAGCAACCCAGCTTCATGTGGCCGCTAACTCAAGCGGAGTAAGACTTATGGCGACCGGCTGCGTCAATAAGCCAATGAATGGTCACATGACAAGATCACTAATTGAAGGTCATGACCGCGTTCGTTTTGAGTCAACAGGTATAAAGTTTAACACCGTCCAAGACTGCAGAACCAAGCGCCCCAACACTTTGGCAGACATGCGTGCGACACTCGGTGACGATGTCATCGCGATTATGTGTAGTGACAAAACCAACGATGTCACTGCGTTTGTCGTGCTTAAACCTGACCGCGAATGACACTGTCACTTGAATCGGAATTTTTAAGAGCCGCCTGGTCAAACAGACGGCTTTTTTTTGGGCAAATTCCCTTGTGCTACAAAGGTTCTGAGGTTTTTTTCTGCACTATTTTTGACGTCAGTTCATCCACAGCAGTCCACAGGGTGCCAAAAACCCCCTGTGGATAACTCAAATTGAAAATATTAGGTAAAGACGGCAAAAATAGACGAATTTTCTAGTCGTGATCGTGGTTTAACCAAAATCCCTATTTGTCGCCAAACACAACATATAGCGCTGTGGGTATCGTGTTGACACAATATATTGTGTGTCCACCTCTTGACACCACTAGCGGGGACTCGTATTCTTTTTTGTAGAGAGCAACGTCAAAAAACACTAACGACTGCCCACTGAATGTAACGCTAACCGCGTGACAATAGGTTCTTTTTTGCCAAAGTACCAAATGGCAAAAAGTGGGAATTACCGAAGGAAGGGACTGGCCATGAAATTCGAACGCCGCTTTGTCAAAACTCCAGGACAACCATATGAAGGTATTCGTTTCGAGGCCCGCACCTCAGAGCTCAAAAACTCTGACGGCAGCAAAGCCTCCTCTTGCCAAAAAGTAACTGTGCCCGACTCCTGGAGTCAGGTTGCCACTGACATCATGGCTCAGAAGTATCTGCGCCGCGCGGGCATCCCTAAAATTGGCGCTGAGACCGACTCACGGGAAGTGTTCCACCGCCTTGCTGGCTGCTGGACTGACTGGGCCCGCCGCTTTGGTTATTTTGACTCCGAGACAGACGCCGCCGTGTTCTACGACGAGACCTGCCACATGCTGGCCAATCAGATGTGTGCTCCCAATAGCCCCCAGTGGTTTAACACTGGCCTCTATTATGCGTATGGCCTTAAAGGATCAAGCCAGGGACACTATTATGTAGACCCCAAATCCGGCACTCTACAGAAGTCTAAAAACGCTTATGAGCGCCCGCAACCCCATGCCTGCTTCATTCAGGCCGTCAAAGACGATCTCGTCAACGAAGGCGGCATTATGGACCTTTGGACCAGGGAAGCTCGTCTATTTAAGTATGGCAGCGGAACCGGCACGAACTTCTCCCAGATCCGTGGTGATGGTGAGCCCTTAGCCGGTGGCGGCAAGAGCTCCGGCCTCATGAGCTTCCTCAAAATCGGTGACCGGGCAGCCGGTGCTATCAAGTCTGGCGGCACAACGCGGCGTGCGGCGAAAATGGTCTGCCTAGATCTTGATCACCCAGATATCGAGGAATTCGTAAACTGGAAGGTCGTGGAAGAACAAAAAGTCGCAAGTCTTGTTTGCGGATCCGTTGTTATCGAAAAAAACCTAAAAGCCATCCTCGCTGCCTTGAAGGCAGGAGGAGAGTCTGAAGAACGCTTTGACCCAACAAAAAATAACGCCCTTCTAAAGGCAATGCAGGCAGCCCGCCGCGAGCAGGTTCCTGTCAGCTATATTCAGCGCATCGTCGAGCTATCAAAACAAGGCGTCAACGACATTGAGTTTGAGACCTATAATACTGACTGGACCAGCAAGGCCTACCTAACTGTCGCCGGCCAAAACTCAAATAACTCCGTTCGTATCCCCAATAACTTCATGAAGGCTCTTGAAGCCGACACGAACTGGGATCTAAAACGCCGCACCGATGGCTCCACTCATAAGACTATCAAAGCCAAAAAACTCTGGAATGACATCGTCCACGCCGCATGGCAGTGCGCCGATCCCGGAGTGCAGTTTGACTCGACCATCAACGAGTGGCACACCTGCCCTGAAGACGGCCGCATCAACGCCTCCAACCCATGTTCAGAGTATATGTTCCTTGACGATACGGCCTGCAACCTCGCAAGCCTTAACCTTCTGAAGTTCTACGACGCCAAAAAAGGCTTTGACCTTGAGGGCTTTGAGCACGGATGCCGCATCTGGACAATGATTCTTGATATCTCGGTACAGATGGCGCAGTTCCCCTCCAAAGAAATCGCCCAAAGAAGCTGGGACTTCCGGACTCTTGGTATTGGCTACGCCAATATCGGCGCCATGCTGATGCGCATGGGTATTCCATATGGCTCTCAAACCGCCGTTGAGATTACCGGAGCCATCACCGCGGTCATGACGGGTGTCTCCTACAGGACTTCGGCTGAGCTCGCAAAAGAACTGGGAGCTTTCCCACGTTATGAAGCCAATAAAGAGCACATGCTCCGGGTTATCCGCAACCACCGCAAGGCTGCTTATGATGACTCCAGCTACGAGTCACTGACCATTGCTCCACTTGCCATCAATCAGGCCACGGCTGTGGCGGGAAATATTCTCGCGGCCGCAAAAAAATCCTGGGATGAGGCTCTGGAGCTTGGCATAAACCACGGCTACCGCAACGCCCAGGTCTCAGTTATCGCGCCGACAGGCACCATTGGTTTACTTATGGACTGTGACACCACAGGTATTGAGCCGGACTTTAGTCTCGTGAAGTTCAAAAAACTTGCCGGTGGCGGATACTTCAAAATCATCAATCAGTCGGTTCCATTTGCCCTCGAAAACCTCGGTTACTCCAAAAAGCAAATTGAGGAAATGATCGGCTACTGCATGGGTTACGGAAGCCTCAACGGTGCTCCGCACATTAACTTTGAGAGTCTTAAGGCCAAAGGATTTACCGATGAGATCCTGATGAGCATTGAAAAAGACCTTCCGCAGACCTTTGACATCACGTTTGCCTTCAATAAATACAGCGTTGGCGAAGCCTTCTGTATCGAAAAACTTGGCTTCAAAAAAGAAGACCTGGACCGCGCCGACTTTAACTTCCTGGTGGCTCTTGGATTCACAAAAACCCAAATTGAGGCTGCCAATGAACACGTTACCGGAAGCATGATGCTTGAGGGCGCTCCTCACATCAAAGAAGATCATTTGCCAGTGTTTGACTGCGCCAGTAAGTGCGGCCGTAAAGGTAAGCGCTTTATCTCAGCCGAAGGACACATGATGATGATGGCTGCCGCACAGCCGTTCATATCGGGTGCCATCTCAAAAACCATTAATCTTCCTTATGAAGCGACGATGACTGATGTTTCTGAGGCTTACACCAAAAGCTGGAAGCTCATGCTAAAAGCAAATGCCCTCTACCGCGATGGCAGTAAGCTTAGTCAGCCACTTAACGCTACGGCGGCGGTCTGGATGGAAGCGGCAGAGTCGGTCGAGACGCCAGTTGAGAAAATCCGCGAGATCACCACGAAGGTCATCACTGAGTATGTCCGCAAGCGCCGCTCACTTCCAAGCCGCAGAGCTGGCTACACCCAGAAGGTAAAAATTGACGGACACAGTATTTATCTCAGAACTGGTGAATACGAAGACGGGCAACTGGGCGAGATCTTCCTTGATATCAATAAGGAGGGGACACTCCTTCGCTCCATGATGAACTGCTTTGCGGTTGCTGTAAGCCTTGGGCTCCAATACGGGGTGCCGCTGGAAGAATACGCTGACGTATTCACCTTCTCTCGGTTTGAGCCAAATGGCATGGTCCAGGGACACGATAATATCAAACGGGCGACGTCCATCATTGACTTCATCTTCCGTGATCTCGCGATCGCCTACCTGGGCCGTAATGATCTTGCTCACGTAACACCAGAGGACGTACAAGGCACACGCCGCGTGGTTTCCAAAGCGGCGTCCACATCTGTGGGCGAGGAAATAACCCCTGTGATGATGAAGCAAAACCAAATCGGGTATGATGTCTCGGGTGGCACGACTAGCGCAATGTCTGCAGTTTCCACTGCTGGTGTTTTTGATGAGACCGTATATGAGCGCTATAACGCTAGAGCAGAAGCCCGGGCAAAAGGATATGAGGGTGACCCATGTCCTGAGTGTGGCGCTCTGACACTTGTTCGCAATGGTAGTTGTCTGAAGTGTAACTCATGCGGGACTACTACTGGGTGCAGCTAATCGCCGCACGTTACTGGGTGCAGCTAATCGCCGCACGTTACTGGGTGCAGCTAATCGCCGCACGTTACTGGGTGCAGCTAATCGCCGCGCAGAACTAGAATCTGTTTCCAAATTTATCTCTCCCCCCGGGGTGATGACTTCCTGTCCCAACAGGGAATGTTCAGTCACCACGGGCTGTATTATCCCGTCTCGTTGGTGTTGTCGGAATCCCCTCTCCCCCTCCCCCCGGTCCATGGTGACTGGCCCTTTCGGTTGATAAAACCGAAAGGGCCAGAGCCGCAACCAATGAGAAAACTCAAAGCAGACTTTTCAAAAACCTGGCTGTTTCCCGAATTACAGGAAGAGGTATCTCGTGAAAGCCTTTAAAGGGCAAAAACTGACCTTTAAGCCCACTTTCCGAAAGCAAAGAATGCAGTCTCTCGGCATGTTTAAACCCTAAGATCGGGTCTTCCATGCCATGACTTTGAATATAGGGAATGGCTTTATGGCGAGGTGCCGCGGCCTCCCATGTCTTAATATTGACGCAGTTACCGCTAAATAAAATCATTCCCATGATGTCATCTGGCAAGGTCAGCGCCACCTGACACGTCATCATAGCGCCCTGGCTAAATCCCCCCAAAATCAAATCTGAGCTTTTTAGGCGCAAATAACTGATAAGAGATTTTATCCGCCTCTCAGCCTCCGCCATTCCCTCGGGGAATACTTCGGCAAAATCGACAACCTCACCTCGCATAGCGGCAGCCTCAATATCAGCCATCCGGATTGGAAACCAAGCGCGGCCTGTCGCGTGCGGGCCAATCGGAACAGTCAATATCCCCTGGGGAAAGATCCAGTTAAAATGTCCGTCCGGATCAAGGTAGGTATGAAGCGGTGCCAGGTCGTTCATATCAGCACCAAAGCCATGAAGCATAATTACAGTCTTTGTGGCTCTAGGTCTGGTCAGCGCCATGCATTCAAGACCATCAATAACTGCCCCGAGTGGCTTCATTTACCTGCCTCAGAGGATGTTTTCTTGCGGCGGGCACCCGCCCGAATTGCCGCCTCAGAGACAAGGCTTTTAGCGTGATCAAGGGAGGCTTTGGTGACTTTATCGCCAGAAAGCAACCGAGCGATCTCTTCCAGGCGATCAGTTGTCGACAGCGGCTGGATTGTGGATTCGGTACGGTCTTTACCCTCGATTTTTTTCACTATGTAATGACGATCAGCATAAGCTGCTACCTGTGGCAGGTGACTTATACAGATAATCTGGCAGTATCCGGAAAGCTCTGAGATTTTTTGGCCGACAATATCAGCCACACGGCCTGAGATCCCGGTGTCGATCTCGTCAAACACCAGAACACAGGTCTCAGCACCCACGACCAAGGCCTTTTTCAGTGCCAGCATGATGCGGCTTACCTCACCACCGGAGGCGACTTTCGCGAGCGGAAGACTCGCTTCACCTTTATTGGCCGCGAGATAAAACTCTGCTTTTTCTGAGCCCACGTCACCGACTGAGGTCCAATCATCTAACACATCACTCCAGGTGGAAACTACCTCACCGCCAAAGGGAGATAACTCAAGAGCAGGCACAGACCTGGCTACCTGAAAAAACTCAACGGTAAACTTGGCCGACGGCATGGCAAGGTCAGTTAGTTCTTTTTCGACGCGGGTTGTAACTAATCCTGCGGCTTTTCTTCTTGCCTCGGCCAATATCGAGGACACAGCCATCAGTGACCTCACCTCAGTAGTCAAACGACCAAGCAGCAGAGATACATGAGACGAGGCGTTTTCAAGGGCTGTCACCTGATCTTGGAGCCTTTTCCAGGATTCTGTCAGCTCTTCTACCGTCACGGCTGAATGTTTGCGAAAAAGCGACTGATAGCCAGCGATCCTGGACTCTGCCTTATCGATATCATCGTCTGACATCTCAAGTTTGCCCACGGCACGCCCCAGAGCAAAACTCAAATCATCCACATCACCGGCAAGTCGGGACGCGGTGTTTGCAAGTTCATCGAGTTCACTTGATTTAGCCAGACCCAAGGCTCTCGACATCTCGCGAAGACGCCGGGCAACCGAGTCACCAGAATCATCTTCCATAAGTTCCTGGGCTTTTCTCAGGGCCGCGGTAATTCCGGCAGAAAGTCTAGCCCTTTCAGTCAGTGCCTTCACGGCGGCATAATCGGCACCATCTGGATTAAATTCCTGAAGTTCACTAAGTCTAAAGACCAGATAATCCACATCCCGGCCCTTGCCACTGGCCTCCTCTACAAACCTCCTGAGCTCATGCATGGTGCCGGCAGCGAGTTCAAAGGCATCATGAAAACTCCGGACGAGTGTTCTGGGTTCAACAAACTGATCAAGACACGCGGTATGATGATGGCTATCAAGAAGTCGGTGACTATCATGCTGGCCAAAAACATCAATGAGTGACGAGGCAAGCTCCTTTAGAGCACCGGTTGTCACGGGAAGTTCATTAACCCAGGCCGCAGACCGCCCTTTTGATGATACCGAGCGGCGAATAATCACCGCAAACTGATCTCCGTCCTCCTCTGGGGTGACCCCCCAACTGGAGAGAAGCTTCAAAGCCTGATGCTCAGCACGTATTAAGAAGCGTCCAGACACAGTGGCCTGATCAGCTCCACGCCTGACGGCGTCTGGACTTGCCTTGCCGCCAAGTAAGAGGCTCAGTGCTTTAATGAGAATAGACTTCCCGGCGCCGGTCTCACCCGTGATGACGTTAAAGCCAGTGGTGAAATCAATAGCGAGGCTTTCAATGATAGCAAGGCCCTGAATCGTAAGATGAGTCAGCATTTAATGAGTCCTCCAAAAGCAATTTGCAAAGAAACCATATCAAATATCTGCCGAAATTTGAGTGGATATTTCACTGCCCTGCGCATAAAATCCAGGATTAGCAACCTCTTGCCAGTTATGGGATAAAACATGTCCACAAGTGACACCAACGATAAGCCTTTAAGCCGCAGTGAATTATTTGCCCGCAAGCAGGCCGAATATAAAGAAAAGGCCAAAGAATGGGCCAAATCAGCCCGCAAGGCCTATATGGAAAGACCTGACGTCAAAGAAAAACTCCGCCTACAAAAGGAGAAAATGGCCGAACGCCGTAAAGAACAATCAAACCGACTTAAGGCCGCCAAAAAGTCAGAGAAAACGGCACTATCAGACGCTCAAAAAGAAACTCGCGTCCGTAAACAAGAAGCCCGGGATGTGGAACTCACCCAGATGCTGGCACCTGCTAACGCCTTAGACGATAAATCAGCCCCTGACATCCCCAAAAAACCAACTTTCACCGTCATTCACGGTGGTAAAAGCGGTGTATAAATGACCTCAAAGATTTTTGAATGCATCGCCATACCATCTCCATCTTTTTCTAAGCACAACGTTCTTGTGGCCGAGGCCAGCGCACACGCCAAGCGGATTGTGATTAATGACGCCGGCGAAAAATTCGATGAGGCGGGCCTCGCAAATTTTCTAAATGAGGCGAAAGCCGACGCTGCGATCATCGGAACAGACCCTCTGTCTTCCAAAGTCATCTCGTCCTTAAAACACCTGAAGGCTATCGGCAAATATGGCGTCGGCTGTGACAACGTGGATATTGCGGCCCTTAAGGCTAAGGGCATACACTTTGGCTGGGAAGGCGGCGTTAACCGTCGAAGCGTCTCAGAGCTCGTCTTGGGGTTCATGCTTGGTCATCAAAGAAATATTTTCAGAAGTATTAACCGCATGCAAAACGGGTCGTGGCAAAAAGACGGCGGCGTCCAGTTGTCCGAAAAAATTATCGGCATCGTAGGCTTTGGCTTTATTGGAACTGATCTCGCGCATCTTTTAAAACCATTCGGGTGCGAAATTCTCGTTCATGATATTTTAGATAAAACCGTCAGCTGCCATGAACTCGGAGTAAAACAGGTGCCATACGAGGACCTCTTGACTCGGGCGGACATCTTGTCTTTTCACGTCCCCGGCAGCTCAGTAACCCGCGGTATGTTTGGCCCAAAAGAACTCACTAAAACAAAACAAAATCTCCTCGTGATTAACACCGCCCGCGGCGGAATTTTAGATTTTGACGCTGTAACCAAGGCTGTTTTGAGCCACAAAATCGCTGGCTACGCCTCAGATGTCTTTCCTGATGAGCCACTTATCTCAAGCGAATTCAAGGTAGAGTCCGGTTTTTATTTCACACCGCACCTCGGCGGCAACGCCGCAGAGGCGGTTCTTGCTATGGGACGATCTGCGATTAAGGGATTAAAGGAATTCTGGCTTTAATACCTCAGTCACCCGGTGACTTCCCAAAATATATTTTCAATCCCGATCCCCGAAAAATTATTGGCATTTTCACCTAATCCTAGGCCTATGGTCAATTGGTGACGGATTGACGCGAAAACTAAAAAACACGTATGACATTTTTCCAAGATCAAACAACTTGCCTAGGGAGAGTGAAAGAAAATGTCATCAAGATCCAGCATTGTCAGAAGTCCACAAACACTTACACACGTCGCCGCGTTGCCGCGAGTTGAGCTTGCGGGTATGCATATTGTCGTAAACGGCAAAAAACTAAGCCTCACCAGAAAGGCAAAGGCATTTCGTATCATCAGGGCTTTTTTCGCGAGACCAAGCCCAGCTATGACGACCCGCGAGCTTATCCAGATACTGGACGAGGAGGAAGGAATCCCAAGGCGACTCTCCATAAGGGGCAAACAAGCCCAGCACACCGCTCTTGTGAGAATGTTCAGCCGGATGCGAGAGGATTTTGAAGATGCCTTTCGCCAGTTGACCCCTGAACGAACAACCTGGTTTCACTACGATAAAGATCGCAAGCATTGGGTGCTATTTAAGATGCCCTCCACTGGGGCTGACGGACTTTTTTACTAAAATAACGAACTAATTAACATAAAATCAGGAGACTGCTTATGGCCCCCGCACATTTATACCGACCAACATTCATCATTGATAGCTTCGCCCCAAAATTGGCACAAGACGGCAGCATCACAACCGCCACCAGGGTATTTGAGGTAAGGCCCATGACAAGACAATTTCTTTTTCTCAAAAATCTGGCCATGAAAAAATCGGGCCTTCTTAGAAGAGAAGAACTTATCGGAGCCATGTATGGGGATGTATTCGAGATCAACCCGGCCACTTCAATGAAAACAACCGTCAACCGCTACCAGACAGCCGTCAAAACCTTATCTAGACTTAGACTTGAGCTGGAGCACTTTTTCGGAGACCTCGTGCCGCCTGGATTTACCTGGCTACCGTGGAGCGAACGAATGGGCGGCTGGATATTATTCAGCCGTGGATTTGTCGATCAATCACGGGGCACACGCCTCCTCACATCCGTCCAATAATCAAAGCCCTGCCGGGACACTCTCCCGCCAAAAGCGTCATGTTTAACCTAAATATGTCTTCGCTATGCTCGCGATTATAGAAGCCTCCCCTCCTATGCTCCAAGAGTGTTTATTGGCAGGCTTTGATTTTGGGACCACAGGCGCCTTGCTCTGAGGCGGCCTGTGGTTTACCTCGAAAGATAAAAAAAATCCGAAAACCGCAACCACGTGCAACTGCTTTTTGAGAACCTGTGCGATAACACACCCGATGCCGAGAATACTAACAACAGAAAGGTAGACCCATGACCCCCGACGATTTAGCACCAACACCGCAAGTAAAGTACGAAGTCCACGAGACCCCGCGACTAACATCAAAAGCACGTTCACTGACCATTTCAAGCGAAGGAGCTATCACCTGCGGGTCCAAGAAATTTCCCTCAAACGGTTCAGGAATCAGGGGCGAAATCCTGAGAATCATAGGAAGAAGTCTCTGTGGATATCTCGCCAAAGACACCTACCAGGACGATTTAATCGACAGATTTGTGAGGTTCAGTCCGCCGTCCTCGGCACCTGTTCGCACTGAGCCTTACTTCAGAAGAAAAAATAACGTCAATAAGGCCCTCTCTCGCCTAAGACATGATCTCGAGCAATTTTTCGCCCGCGAGCTTCCGCCAGGCACAAAGTGGCTGTGTTTTAGCGAAAAAATCGACGGCTGGCTTCTTTACCGCCTGCCAGGGCTTGGCTGTGATGGGGAGTATCATTGGTGAGAAATTGGGGGAGGAGGGAAATCAGGTCGGCAAGACATGCAATGGGGAGTGCCGAGCGGAAGGCTTATGAACATGAATTGCATTTTGATATCGGGGAGGAAAACTAACACTTCGATATCACAATAGACGAAGAAAACGTCGAAGAGGTTTAAAATGCCCTGCAAATTTCTACCTAAACGTCTTCTTGAGCGCCTTCGAGATGGATACGAAACAGATTCTGGAGACATAGTTCACGCAGTATGCCGTTCGGAGAGAGGATTATCGTGGATGGCTCTCTGTGGGGCGAAACCAAGAGAAAAAAGCGCCGGTTGGGGAACTTATGACGAGGAAGACATAATTTGTCCCAAGTGTCTAGAAAAACTGATAAATCCGCCTGAATTTAAAATTGCCAGGACAATTGAACCATCCTCGGAGATGCTGTTAATTCAATACGATCTATTACAAGATGGGGAAGTTTGCGGGTACTGGTTGCTTCGCATTAATCACCAGAACTTTTTTAATGGACCGTTATCGTGGGGGATATATTTTAAGGATGAATTTCGCGGGTGCTGTTGCTTCCTTGATTGTAATCGCAGTGATTTTTTGATATCCGAGGTTGCGACAAAACATGAGAGCGGGGGAACTATCTATGTCAAACGGTTCAGGCTCAACAAGTATTCAACGGGATTATTTGAGCGAATGGAAGCAAAGGGATTCGTTAAAATTGGCGAATAAATCATTGGAGCTAACATACACGTCAAAGCCTCCAATTTTCGATCATATAGTAACGGTGCTCGCTACCTGCGGGGACAAAACTCTATTCACTGGTCTCTTTAATATTCACCCTCCTCACGACCTTATGAGTGTTGATTTGCATGGTAGTGGAACAGCGCTCGACGCCGCCGAGATTATTAGATTTTTATCGGGGAAAATCGGGGCTCCGGTGCGGATGGACATGTCGGCAAATGAGAACGTTTTTACAGAAATAGAACTTCAATACCTCGGTACCAATCTTGAGGTTATCAAGCACAACCAAAAATCACATGCAGATGAACAAACAGTGATTGATGGTGCGATCTGAAATTGTCACGCAAAAATCGTTATTGAAAAATAATTAAGCAAACAATCTATACCCACTACTCCATGCGATGTAGAGATAGAGATGAAATCGCAGGCCATCCATTTAGGTCACGCCTTAATCATCATCAATAGCTCGCTCGCGGCGGCAAAACGACATGCGCCATTTCCGTCTTTCCGAGCGCAACACCCTCCCGAGTTAGCACGTTTGTACTACCCCAAGGCTTACGCCAGCAAACTAGCCGCAGTCAATTTAATTCAATGATATCATGCATTTGTCCGTGGCGGACACATTGTCTGCGACGTCGGATCTAGCGCCTCTTTTTAAGGCGCGATTAAAGTTCCACTCATCACCTCCGACGGCAGCCCCACACTCAGCCAAAGGGGGTTTCTATGGACGACATAATAGAGCGTTTCAGGGCCAAACGAGGAAAATTTAAAGGACTTAGAGACAACGGCGATACATGGCAGATGCTTTACAAAAATGGAGGCGAGGAATTACTTCGCGAATTTGCCGAGCACATGCTGACGGAGCACGACTATTACGCCAAACAACATGACGGCGGATTCATGAGTCGCCTCACTATGGTAGTTGAATCAATCTGGCTCCCTCCAGAGCGGTTTTGGTATTACGCGTTCAAGAGGTTTTCTGAGCAAGACCGATATTTTTTATCGGGTAATAAACACTGTCCTGAGGACTTATTAGAGAGCATATGGATTGGAAACTATTACAGTAGCTACGATGGCACTCCTCGACCGGACGCAGTAGCTTGTTGCGCGTATTTTAATAATTATCGAAAAGCACTTTCGATCTACGCACGCCGCCCAGACCTAAGATATGTTTTATGTAAATCAATGCGTGCCCAGTACCAATACTCACTCAAGCGGGAGGGAATTATCCCGATCCCGGATGAGTCGGTCAATTTCAGCCTCAATCTCGGCAAAGCGAGCTAATCTTTCGTTTTTACGCAACAACTTCAGCCCATCAGTATTAATCATCTTCAAATCTAGCTGCTGGATGAGCCCCCCAACAAGACCATTATAAAACACACCCATTGCCGCATCATTATCCGAATGCTTACTCCGCTGCAGCTCGACCACAAATTCCGTAATCTTATTATTGATGTTCACGTACTCGCCAGCGGCCACTTTAGTCAGCATCTCTTTCACCGCAGGATCCTCAGTCCCTACGCGGGCCAGCCATTGCTCCGCTGCCACCACATCAAACTTCAAGTCCCGCCAGCTTTGTGCTCCATAAAAAACTTCTCTTTTTGGCATAAGAACCCTCCCGAGTTAATACGTTTGTACTAACCCAAGACTTACGCCAGGACCCCCGCAAAGATCAGCTTAATTCAATAATATCAGTGATTTGTCCGCGACGGGCATGTTGTCTGCGACGTCAGATGTAACGCCCTAAATTGAGGCGAAATTAAAGTTCCACCATCCATCTCCGAGGGCAGGTCCACACCCAGCGAAAGGAAATCATCATGGTTATTACCGGCAGATTCACAGCCAAGAGAGGGAAGTTTAAGGGACTCAACGATGACCCCAATACCTGGCGCGCACTCTACAAGAAGGGCGGAGAAGACCTGCTTCGTGAATACTCCGAGCACATGCTGACCGAGCATGACTTCTTCGCGAAACGTCCGGAATCTGGTTTCATAGATCGACTTTGTATTGTTATAGGATCAATATGGTTACCCCCAGAGACGTTTTGGTATTACGCATTTAAACGGTTTTCTGAACAAGATCGATATTTTTTATCGGGAAACAAACATTGTCCTGAGGACCTTCTTGAGGCTATTTGGATTGGAAACTACTGCAATGTGGACGGCAGTCCTAGGCCAGAGGCTGTGGCATCTTGCGCATATTTTAATAACTACAAAAAAGCACTTTCCATTTATGCTCGCCGCCCGGACCTCCGAAAAGTACTGAGCAAATGGCTAAGAGACCAATACAAGTACTCACTTAAGCGGGAGGGCCTTATCCCTATCCCCGATGATGCAGTCGATTTTGGCCTCGACATCGGGAAAGCGAATTAGTCTTTCATTTTCGCGCAAAAACTTAAGGCCATCTTTTGTAATCTTCTCAAGGTCAAGACCTTGAATAAGATCATCAACCAAATCTCGATAAAAGGCAGCCATCACCACATCATTATCTGAATGCTTACTCCGCTGCAGCTCGACCACAAAATCTGTAATCTTATTATTGATGTTCACGTACTCGCCAGCGGCCACTTTAGTCAGCATCTCTTTCACCGCAGGATCCTCAGTCCCTACGCGGGCCAGCCATTGCTCCGCTGCCACCACATCAAACTTCAAGTCC